>CAXTCO010000001.1:0-75171 GCA_964242255.1 uncultured Caulobacteraceae bacterium
GGTCTGGAACAGCTCGTTGCGCGCCACGAAGTCGGTCTCGGCGTTCACCTCGACCACGGCGCCGATCATGCCGGCGCCCGTGTCGCGCAGGGCCACGGCCACCAGGCCCTCGGCGGCGACGCGGTCGCTCTTCTTGGCCGCCTTGCTGATGCCTTTGGAGCGCAGCCAGTCCATGGCCGCCTCCATGTCGCCGCCGGTCTCCTGCAGCGCCTTCTTGCAGTCCATCATGCCCGCGCCGGACTTCTCGCGCAGTTCCTTGACGAGCGCAGCCGTGATCTCGGCCATCGTGGGCTCTCCCTGTGTTCGGATGAGACGATGCGCCCGGGCGGAGCCCGGGCGCATGTTCGGATGTGTGACGGACCGGCGCGGACGCGCCGCTCCAGGATCAGGCGGAGGCGGCCTCGGCCGGCACAGCGTCCAGGGCGGCGGCGGTGCGCAGCGCCGGCTCGTTCGGGGTCTCCGACGCGCCGATGTCCACGCCGGAAGCCGCTTGACCGCCGGCCAAGCCGTCGAGCACCGCGTCGGCCACCAGGTCGCAGTAGAGCTGGATGGCGCGCGCCGCGTCGTCGTTGCCGGGCACCGGGAAGGCGACGCCGTCCGGGTCCGAGTTCGAATCGAGGATGGCGATCACCGGGATGTTCAGCTTGCGCGCCTCCTGGATCGCGATCGCCTCCTTGTTGGTGTCGATCACGAACATCAGGTCGGGGATGCCCCCCATGTCCTTGATGCCGCCCAGGGAGAGCTCGAGCTTGTCGTGCTCGCGCGTCAGGCCCAGCAGCTCCTTCTTCGTGCGCGTGCCCTCGCCGGCGATGCCCTCCAGCTCTCGCAGGCGGGCGATGGAGCCCGACACGGTGCGCCAGTTGGTGAGCGTGCCGCCCAACCAACGGTGGTTGACGTAATATTGCGCGCAGCGCTTGGCCGCCGCGGCCACCGGGTCCTGCGCCTGGCGCTTGGTGCCGACGAACAGCACGCGCCCGCCGCCGGCCGCCACCTCGCGCACCTTCACGAGGGCGGAGTGCAGCAGGGGGATGGACTGGCTGAGGTCCAGGATGTGGATGTTGGAGCGGCTGCCGAAAATGTAGCGCTGCATCTTCGGGTTCCAGCGGTGCGTCTGGTGGCCGAAGTGCGCGCCGGCCTCGAGCAGCTGGCGCATGTTGAAGTCGGGCAGAGCCATGGGTGAAGTCCGTTTCGTCCGGTTAGGCCTCCGCGGGCTTGCGACCGGGCGGACCCGGCCACCGGAAACGGAGACGGCGGCCGAAGCCGCCGGGCACCGCGAACCCGCGTGTGGAATGGCCGCGCGTGTAGCCGAGACGTCGCGCAAAGGCAACGCCGGCTAGGGAACCGTCTCGCCCCGCACAGCGGCGTAGGCTTTGTCGAAGGCGATCAGGGTCTCGCCGGCGCGAAGGCGTCCGCCCGCCGCACGCCGGGCCATCCGGCCGGCGAGGCCGGCGGCGCTGCGACCGCGAGGCCCTTGTAGACGGCCAGAGCGCCTTCCCGCACGCCGCCTTCGACCTTACGTGGTCGCGGCGAACGCGCCCCCGCCCCGGAAAGCCAGCGTCAAGGCTGCGCTCCAGGCCGATGGGGCGGTGCGCCCAAGATGCGGGAGCGACATCACGCCTCCTCCAGCATGACGACGCCGGGCGCGGTCTTCACCGCCGCTCGCACGGGGCCGTCCACGCGGTAGCGGCCGGGCAGGCGCACCTCCACCTCGCGACCGCCCGCGAGGCCCGCCACGCAGACCACCTCCGCTCCGCGATCGCCCCGCGCGCCGTCCAGCCGCGCGTGCAGGGCGGCCATGTCGGCGGAGGCGGCGCTGAGGTGGATGCGCAGCTGAGCGACCGCCGCCTCGGTTCCCGCCGCGACCGCCGTCAGCGGTTCGGCGCTCTCCGCGATCAGCCGGAACTGCCCGCCGTCCACCCGCGCGCGCATGCGGAACAGGAGCTGCGCGCCCGGCTCCAGCAGCGGGCGCAGGCGGCCGAGCTCGGCGGGCGGCACCATGGCCTCATACTCGCCGGAGGGGTCGGACAGGGTGACGTAGGCGAACTTCTCGCCCGTGCGGCTGGGCTTCTCCTGCCGGCGGCGCAGCACGCCCGCCATGCGGAAGGCCGTGGCGCCCTCCTCCTCCGCCCGCACCGCCGCCTCGGCGTAGAGCGTGACGCGGCGCGTGCGCAGGGTGTCGGCCAAGGCCTCCAGCGGGTGGCCGCTGAGATAGAAGCCGATGGCCGCCAGCTCCTCGTCGAGCCGCCGCGTCCCGCTCCAGGGCTCCGCCCTGGGCAGGCGCGGGCGGCCGGACGAGCCCGCGCCGCCGAAGAGGTTGGACTGCCCGTCCTCGCGCTCGCTGGCGAGGGCCTGGGCGTGCCCCATCAGGGCGTCGGCCGCCGCCAGCACGGCCGCCCGGTCGGGGTTCAGGCTGTCGAACACGCCCGCGCGCGCCAGATTCTCCAGCACGCGCTTGTTGACCACGCGCGGGTCGACGCGCTCGGCGAAGTCGAACAGGTCGCGGAACGGCCCGCCCACGCGGCGCACCGCCTCCACATGGCGCATGGCCTCGACGCCCACGTTGCGCACGGCGCCGAGCGCGTAGAGCACCTCGCCGCCCTCCACCTCGAAGTCGGCCCCCGAGCGGTTGATGTCGGGCGGGCGCACCACGACCTTGAAGCGCTTGGCGTCCTGCACGTAGACGGCCAGCTTGTCGGTGTTGCCCGCGTCCAGGCTCATGGTGGCGGCGTAGAACTCGGGCGCGGCGTTGGCCTTCAGCCAGCCCGTCTGGTAGCTGATCAGGGCGTAGGCCGCCGCGTGGCTCTTGTTGAAGCCGTAGCCGGCGAACTTGGCCACCAGTTCGAAGATGCCGTCCGACTGCTTCTCGGGCACGCCCTTCGCCTTGGCGCCGGAGATGAAGCGCGCCTTCTGCACGTCCATCTCCTCCTTCTTCTTCTTGCCCATGGCGCGGCGCAGCAGGTCGGCCTCGCCAAGGCTGTAGCCGGCCAGGATCTGGGCGATCTGCATCACCTGTTCCTGGTAGATGATCACGCCGTAGGTCTCGTTCAGCACAGACTTGAGCAGAGGGTGCAGGTGGTCGACCTTCTCCGTGCCGAACTTACGGGCCACGTAGCTGTCGATGTTGTCCATCGGCCCCGGGCGGTAGAGGGAGATCAAGGCGGTGATCTCCTCCAGAGAGCCGCACTTCAGCTTGCGCAAGGTGTCGCGCATGCCCGACGACTCCAGCTGGAACACGCCGATGGCGTGACCGCTGGCCAGGAGCTCGTAGGTGGGCTTGTCGTCCAGCGGAAGAGTGTCGAGGTCGAGATCCACGCCCCGCTTGCGCAGCTGCACCAGCGCCCGGTCCAGCACGGTGAGCGTCTTCAGGCCCAGGAAGTCGAACTTCACCAGCCCTGCGCTCTCCACCCACTTCATGTTGTACTGGGTGGCGGGGATGTCCGACCGCGGGTCCTGGTACAGGGGCACGAGCTCGGTGAGGGGCCGGTCGCCGATCACCACGCCGGCCGCGTGGGTGGAGGCGTTGCGGTAGAGGCCCTCGAGCCTGAGCGCCGTCTCCAGCACGGCGGCCACGGCCGGGTCGTCGCGCCGCGCCTCCTGCAGGCGGGGCTCCATGTCGATGGCCTGCTTGAGGGTGACCGGGTTGGCCGGGTTGTTCGGCACCATCTTGGCCAGCCGGTCGACAAGGCCGAGGGGCAGCTGCATGACCCGGCCCACGTCGCGCAGCACCGCGCGCGCCTGCAGGGTGCCGAAGGTGATGATCTGCGCCACGCGGTCGTGGCCGTACTTGCCTTGCACGTATTGGATGACGCGCTCGCGCCCGTCCTGGCAGAAGTCGATGTCGAAGTCGGGCATCGACACCCGCTCGGGGTTCAGGAAGCGCTCGAACAGGAGGCCGAAGCGCAGCGGGTCCAGGCCGGTGATCTGCAGCGCCCAGGCCACGAGCGATCCCGCGCCCGAGCCGCGGCCCGGCCCCACGGGCACGCCGTTGGCCTTGGACCACTTGATGAAGTCCGACACGATCAGGAAGTAGCCGGAAAAGCCCATGCGGGTGATCACCCCCGCCTCCAGCTCCAGCCGGGCGTGGTAGTCGGCCTCGGGCGCGGCGAGGCCCGGGCCGCCCGGCGCGTTCAGCACGGCGAGGCGGGCGGCAAGGCCCTGCTGGGCCTGGTGGAGCAGTTCCTCGGCCTCCGAGCGGCCCTCGCCGGTGTCGAAGCGCGGCAGGATCGGGTCGCGCTTGTCGACCATCACCGCGCAGCGGCGCGCGACGTCCAGGGTGTTGTCGCAAGCCTCCTGCAGGTCGGCGAAGGTCTCGCGCATCTCGGCGGCGGTCTTGAAGCGGTGCTCCACCGTCAGACGGCGCCGCTCGTCCTGCCCCTTGAAGGCGCCGTCGGCCAGGCACAGCAGGGCGTCGTGCGCCTCGTGCATGTCGGCGGCGGCGAAGTAGACGTCGTTGGTGGCGACGAGCGGGACGTCGTGGGCGTACGCCCAGCCCACCAGCCCGGGCTCGGCCAGCGCCTCCGCCCGCGCACCGTGCCGCTGCAGCTCCACATAGAAACGGTCGCCGAACGCCTCGGCCATCGCGCGCAGCACGGCGGCGCCCTCCGCCGCCTTGTCCTTGGCGAACAGCGGGTCGGCCGGCCCGTCCGGCCCGCCGGAGAGCAGGATCAGCCCGGCGGACCGGCGCGCCACTTGGCCCCAGGGCACGACGGGCTCGGCCGCGCCGACGCTGCCCGTGAAGGCCAGCGAAGAGAGCGCCATCAGGTTGCGCCACCCCTCCTCGTCCTGCGCCAACAGGACCACCGTGGGCGTGCGGCCGCCGCGGGCGGGCGGGTCGCCCAGGCCGCTCACCGGCAGCGCGCAGCCGATGATCGGCTGCACGCCCACGTCCTTGAGCGACTGGCTGAACTCCAGGGCGCCGAACAGGTTGGCGCGGTCGGCGATGGCGACGGCGGGCATCTCCGCCTCCGCCGCGAGCTTGCCGATGCCGCCCGCCTTGATGGCGCCCTCCAGCAGCGAATAGGCGGAGCGCACCCGCAGGTGGACGAACCCCTCCCCCTCTGCGCCCATCCGGCTCACCCCAAGCGACTCAGCCCACGAGGTGGGCCAGGGTCGCGACCATGGCGACGAACCCCGTCACCGAGGCAAGGGCGGCGGTGTCGCGGACGATGCGGATCATGTGGACAGCTCCCCTGTTCCGGGTCTGTTCTTATTCCCGTTTTGTTCTTTCCGCAACGGTCTACGCTGCGCAGGGCGAGCGCGGAGCAGCCGCAGCGCGCGGGCCGCCTCCGAACCGTTCCGCCTAGTGCAGGAACTGGCGCAGGATGACGTAGAGGGCGCCGGCGATCGCCATGGCGGCCGGCAGCGTCGTCACCCAGGCGAGGGCGATGGAGCGCATGGTCGACCACTGCAGGCCCGACCCGTTGGCCGCCATGGTTCCCGCCACGCCGCTCGACAGCACGTGGGTGGTGGAGACGGGCAGGCCGAAGTTGTCGGCCGCCAGGATGGTGATCGCGGCGGTCACCTCGGCGGCGGCGCCCTGGCCGTAGGTGAGGTGGTCCTTGCCGATCTTCTCGCCGACGGTGACCACGATCCGCTTCCAGCCGACCATGGTGCCGAGGCCCAGCGCCAGGGCCACGCAGATCTTCACCCAGTCGGGGATGAAGCGGGTGCCCTTGTTCAG
Source organism: uncultured Caulobacteraceae bacterium (assembly GCA_964242255.1). Lineage (GTDB taxonomy): Bacteria > Pseudomonadota > Alphaproteobacteria > Caulobacterales > Caulobacteraceae > JASLDZ01. The sequence goes on from CAXTCO010000001.1 coordinate 5,681, forward strand.
GCCGCCGCCGTAGTCCTTGAGCGTCTTCTGCTCGCCGGCATTGAACGCCTTGGATTTGGCGAGCCCCTTCACCGCGTCGGCGGTGAGGTACATGTCGTTGCGCACGTTGGGGGTGGCGGCGGCAGGGATCTTCCGCACCGAGCCGTAGTTCTTCACGTTGACCGCGATGTCGCCGGATATCACCGACAGAGCCTGGAACACGACCGGATCGTCGACCTTCTTCGTCTTCAACGCGTCGCCCACCTGGGCGCGGGCGTCGATCACGTCCAGCGCCGGGCGACCCTGGGCGTGCGCGGCGAAGAGGCCCTGCGCCTTCTCGGCGGTGGCGATGAAGGCCGGGGCCGAACTGTCCGGCATGGTGCGGTTGAGGGCGTAGGCGGTGGGGGCCGAGCCGATCAGGATCAGCATGATCAGCCCCATGCCCTTCTGCCCGTCGTTGGAGCCGTGGCCGAATGAGACGCTGGTGCAGGTGAGGATCAAGAGGCCCCGGATCCACAGGGGCGGCGGCTTGTCGCTGTCGGGGGCCGTGTAGAGCGTCTTGGAGCGCACCACGAGCTTCATGAGCAGCAGCAGCGCCGCGGCGCCCAGGAAACCGACCATCGGGCTGACCAGGAGCGTGGTGAACACCTTCTGCGCCTGCGTCCAGTCCACGCCGGAGGTGGCCTGGCCGGGCTTGGCCATGAACTGGTTGGCGAGGCCCACGCCCATGATCGAGCCCACCAGGGCGTGCGACGACGAGTTGGGGATGCCTAGCGCCCAGGTGCCCAGGTTCCAGATGATGGCGGCCAGCAGCAGGGCGAAGATCATCGCGTAGCCCGCGCCCGACCCCACGTCGAGGATCAGCTCGACCGGCAGCAGCGTCACGACGCCGAAGGCCACAGCGCCCGAGGAGGTGAGCACGCCCAGGAAGTTGAAGACGCCGGACCACACCACCGCCACCAGCGGCGGCAGGGAGTGGGTGTAGATCACCGTGGCCACCGCGTTGGCCGTGTCGTGGAAACCGTTCACGAACTCGAAGCCGAGCGCGATCAGCAGCGCCAGCCCCAGGAACACGAAGGCGCCGAGCGCCAGCGTCTGGCCGACGTTGCTGACGTCGTGGAGGATCGAGCCGCCGGCGAACAGCAGGCCGCCCACCAGCACCGCCACGAAGCCGACCGCGCCGACCGGCGTCGGCCGGCCGTCGAGCTTGGGCTTCCCGGCTCCCTGCACGCCGCCGTGCGTCAACGCCGCGTCCGCCATGACCCGCCTCGAAACTTTAACGAGATCTCACCACGTCACCCTAAGGCGCCGCCGACAAAGCTTTCGTGACGGCCGGCGAAGCGGCGGACGAGCGCGGGCGCCGTCAGCGGGGCGCCCGCTGCGCCAGCACCCCGTCCCGCAGGCTCACCACGCGGTCCATGTAGCCGGCCAACTCCAGGTTGTGGGTGGCGATCAGGCAGGCGACGCGCTCGATGCGGGCGAGGTCGAATAGGCTCTGGAAGACGGAGGCCGACGTCTCCGGGTCGAGGTTGCCGGTGGGTTCGTCGGCCAGGATCAGGCGGGGGCGGTTGGCCATGGCGCGGGCGATGGCCACGCGCTGCTGCTCGCCGCCCGAGAGCTGGGGCGGGCGGTGGCCGAGGCGCTCGCCCAGGCCCAGCCGCGTCAGCAGGGCGGAGCCGCGCTCACGCGCCTCGGCCTGGGGGCGGCCGGCGATCCGCAGGGGGATGGCGACGTTGTCCACCGCCGTGAGCTCGGGCAGCAGGTGGTGGAATTGGTAGACGAAGCCCACCGCGGCGAGGCGCAGGCGGGTGCGCGCGCGGTCCTTGAGCCGGGTGGTGTCCTCGCCGGCGAAGAAGACCTGGCCGGCCGTGGGGTGCTCAAGGAGGCCCGCGGCGTGGAGCAGGCTCGACTTGCCGGAGCCGGAGGGGCCGATCAGGCCGACGATCTCACCGGGCGCGAGCTCCAGGTCGACGCCGCGCAGCACCTCGAGCGGGCGCTCGATCCCCTGCGTGTAGGTGCGGCGCACCCCGCGCAGGGCGAGAACGAGCGGCTCGGTCCCGGGAGGCGCCGATGCGGCCGCCTCATTCATAACGGAGCGCCTCCACCGGATCGAGGCGGCTGGCCCAGATGGCGGGCGGCAGGGTGGCGATCAGGCTCATCACCAGGGTGCAGGCCAGGATCAGCGCCACCTCGCCGGGTTCCACGCGGGCGGGAACGCGCGACAGGTAGTAGGTGTCGGCGTTGAACACGCTGACGCCCGTGACCTTCTCCACCAGCGACTGGATGGGATCGATGAACAGGCAGAACAGCACCCCGACCGCCAGCCCGACCAGCGAGCCGGCCACGCCGATGGCCGCCCCCGTCATCAGGAACACGCGCAGGATGGAGCCCGATCCCGCGCCCATGGTGCGCAGGATGGCGATGTCGCGCGTCTTGTTCTTCACCAGCATGACGAGGCCGCTGACGATGTTGATCATGGCCAACGCCACGGCCACCAGCAGGATCAGGCGCATGACGCTGCGCTCCACCTGCAGGGCGGTGAAGTAGCTCTGGTTGCGCTCGCGCCAGTCGGTGACGATCCCGTCGGGGCCGGCGGCGCGCTGGATCAGGGGGCGCACGCGGTCGACGTCGTCGGCGTTCGTCAGCTTGAGCTCGATCTGGTCGACGCTGTCGCCGCGGCCGAAGAACAGCTGCGCCTGCTCCAGCGGCATGAAGATGAACGCCTGATCGTATTCGCTCATGCCGATGTTGAACAAGCCGCCGACCGCGTAGCCCTTGCTGCGCGGCGTGGAGCCGAGCGCGGTGGCCTCGCCGGAGGCGCTGATCAGCGTCAGCTCGTCGCCCGCGCGCACGCCCACGTTGCGGGCCAGGCGCGAGCCGACCAGCACGTCGTCGCCGCCGTATTCCCCCCGGCCGAAGCCGCGGTCGGATCCGTCGACGATCTTGGCGACGCGTTCGGACTTCAGGTCGGCGGGGCGCAGGGCGCGCACGATCCCGCCCGTGGTCTGCGAGGGGCCGACCACCATGGCGGGCGACTCGATCATGGGCACGGCCTCCGTCACGCCCGGGATGGCGCGCAGGCGGCTGAGCAGGGCCTCGCGGCCCGGGCCGTTGATGACGGGGCCGGTGACGTAGGCGTGGCCGTTCAGCCCCAGGATGCGGCCGAGGAGCTCGGTGCGGAACCCGCCCATGACGCTCATCACGATGATCAGCGCCGCCACCGCGATGGCGATGGCGCTGAAGGCCAGGAGCGTGATCAGGGCCACGCCCCGCTCGGAGCGCGTGGAGCGCAGGTAGCGCAGCGCCAGCGCCCGCTCCCACGCGGAGAACGGCCGGGCGGGGGCGAGGTCGGTCATTGCACCAGAACGGGCGCGAGAATGTTGATCGCTTCGTCCAGCGGACAGGTGCGCTGCTCGCCGGTGGCGCGGGTCTTGAGCTCCACCTCGCCGTTGGCCAGCCCCTTGGGGCCGATGGTCAGGCGGTGGGGCAGGCCGATCAGGTCCATGGTGGCGAACTTGGCGCCGGGGCGCTCGTCGCGGTCGTCGAGCAGGGGGTCGAGGCCGGCGGCGGTGAGGCGGCGGTAGGCGTCCTCGCAGGCGGCGTCGCAGGCGGCGTCGCCGGGGCGCAGGTTGACGATCCCCACGCCGAAGGGAGCCACGCTCTGCGGCCACACGATGCCCGCCTCGTCGTGGCTGGCCTCGATGATGGCGCCGAGCAGGCGCGAGACGCCCACGCCGTAGCTGCCGCCGTGGATGGCGCGCTCCTTCCCGTCGGGGTCGCTGACGACGGCGCGCATGGGGCCGGAGTACTTCTCACCGAAGTAGAACACCTGCCCGACCTCGATGCCGCGTGTCTGCAGACGCTGCTCCTCGGGCGTCTCGGCGAACTTGGCCGCGTCGTGCACGTCCTCGGTCGAGGCGTAGTAGCGGCCGCCCCACTCCTCCACGATGGGGGTGAGGTCGCCGGCGTAGTCCACGTCGTCGCCGGGGATCGGCAGGTCGAGCACGCGGCGGTCGCAGTAGACGACGCTCTCGCCCGTCTCGGCCAGCACGATGAACTCGTGGCTGAGGTCGCCGCCGATGGGGCCGGTCTCGGCGCGCATGGGGATGGCGGTCAGGCCCATGCGGTGGAAGGTGCGCAGGTAGGCCACGAACATGCGCTGGTAGCTGCGGCGCGCGGCCGCCTCGTCCACGTCGAAGCTGTAGGCGTCCTTCATCAGGAACTCGCGGCCGCGCATCACGCCGAAGCGGGGGCGCTGCTCGTCGCGGAACTTCCACTGGATGTGGTAGAGGTTCTTGGGCAGGTCCTTGTAGCTCTTCACGCTGGCGCGGAAGATCTCGGTGACCATCTCCTCGTTGGTGGGGCCGTAGAGCAGCTCGCGCTCGTGGCGGTCGGTGATGCGCAGCATCTCGGGGCCGTAGGCGTCGTAGCGGCCGCTCTCGCGCCACAGGTCGGCGAGCTGCAGGGTGGGCATCAGGCACTCGACGGCGCCGGCGCGGTCCATCTCCTCGCGCACGATGGCTTCGACCTTCTTGAGCACGCGCAGGCCCAGCGGCAGCCAAGCGTAGATGCCGGCGGCCTCCTGGCGGATCATGCCGGCGCGCAGCATCAGGCGGTGGCTGACGATCTGCGCCTCGCTGGGCGTCTCCTTCAGCACGGGCAGGAAGTAGCGCGACAGGCGCATGGGCGGGGCGTCTCGGTGGCGGGGCGGAGGGGCGGAGGGGCGGTGTTAGCGGCGGGGCCGCCGCGGCGCTAGCGGGTGGGCAGCGTCGGCACCGGCACGAGGTGGAAGGTCAGCGCCGCCCAGCCGAGCCCCCAGGCGACGGCGGCCACCCAGGTGGTGGTGATGAACTTGCGCTTGAGGTTCGGGACCACGGGCGAGGCCGGGTCCCCTCCCCCCGGCACGGGCACGCCCGCGTCGTGGTGGCTCTTCGCGCCGAGCGGCAGGACGGCGAACAGCACCGTCCACCACACGACGAGGTAGGTCGAGATCGCGAACACCGGGTCCATGGCGGCGTAGCCTAGGCCGGGCTAGTGGCCGTCCTTGGGCGCTTCCATCAGCTCCACCAAGACGCCGCCTGTCGATTTGGGGTGCAGGAACAGGATCGGCGTGCCGTGCGCGCCGATGCGCGGCTCGCCGGAGCCGATCACCCGGGCGCCGCGGGAGACGAGCTCGTCGCGGGCGGCGAGGATGTCGTCCACCTCGAAGCAGACGTGGTGCTGGCCGCCCGCCGGGTTCTTGGCGAGGAAACCGGCGACGGGGCTCTTGTCGTCGATGGGCTGGATCAGCTCGATCTCGCTGTTGGGAAGCGAGACGAAGGCGACGTGCACGCCCTGCTCGGCGAGGGTGCGCGTCTCGGTGATGCGCATGGCGCCGAACAGGTCACGGTACATGGAGGCGCTCGCCGCGAGGTCAGGCGTGGCCACCCCGACGTGGTTCAGGCGGCCGATCACGCGCGCGTCCTGGTCACCAGCGTCTCCACCGCCGGGCGGCGGTCCCAAATGCGCTGCGCCGAGCGCTTGAGCGCGCGGCCGACGGCCTGCTCCACGGCGCGGTCGTCGTCGCGGGCGTCGCCCTTGAGCGCGCCCACGGCGTCCTCCGCGTCCTCCGCGAGGTCTTCCAGCGCCTCGGCGAGCGGGTACTCCTCGTCGCCCGGCAGGCCGATCGCCTTGACGGTGATCTCGGCCGCGAGCTTGCCGCGCTTGTCGAGCGTGACCGCCACCATCAGCGCGCCGTTGGCGGCCACGTGGCGGCGTTCGCGGATCTGGGTGGAGTTGGCCGGCGTCAGCACGCCGCCGTCGACGTAGAGGACGCCGGAGGGCACCTCGTCCACCACCTCGGCGCGGCCGGGGGCGATGCGCACCATGTCGCCGTTGCGGGCGGCGATGGCCTGGCCGACCTGCATCTCGCGCGCGAGGGCGGCGTGCTCGAGGGAGTGGCGCCGCTCGCCGTGGGTGGGCAGCGCGATCTCCGGGCGCACCCACTGGTACATCCGCCGCAGCTCGTCGCGGCAGGGGTGGCCGCTGACGTGGATGCCCGGGTGCTCCTTCTCGGTGTGCAAGCGCACGCCGCGGTCGCTCAGGCGGTTCTGCATGGAGCGGATGGCGTTCTCGTTGCCGGGGATCTGACGGCTGGAGAAGACCACGTGGTCGCCCTTGCCCATGTTCACGTGGTGGTGGCTGCCGTCGGCGATGCGGCTGAGGGCGGCGCGCGGCTCGCCCTGGCTGCCGGTGCACAGGTACAGCACCTTGTCGTCGGGGAAGTAGCCGGCCTCCGCGTCGCCCACGAAGTCCTGCACGCCTTTCAGCAGGCCCACGCTGCGGGCGGCGGCGGCCATGCGGTGCATGGAGCGGCCCAGCAGGCACACGCGGCGGTCGTTGGCCTCGGCGGCGCGGATCACGCTGTCCATCCGCGCCACGTTGGAGGCGAAGCAGCCGACGGCGATCTTGCCGCGCAGCTCGCCGATCAGCTTGGTCATGGCGGTGCGGACGGTGGCCTCGCTGCCGGCCACGCCGTCGACGAACACGTTGGTGCTGTCGCAGGTCATGGCCAAGACGCCCTCGTCGCCGAGGCGGCTGAGGGCGGCCACGTCGGTGAGGCCGCCGGTGATCGGGTCCTCGTCGAGCTTCCAGTCGCCCGTGTGCAGCACCACGCCCAGCGGGGTGCGGATCGCCAAGGCGTTCGGCTCAGGGGTGGAGTGCGTCATGGTGACGAGGTCGACGGTGAACGGGCCGAGCCGCACCTGGCCCCCAAGGGGCACCTCGTTGATCTTCACCTTGTCCAGGAGGTCCGCCTCGCGCAGCTTCTCGCGCACCAGGAAGGCGGTGAAGGGCGTGCAGTAGACGGGCGCCTTCAGGCGCGGCCACAGCCAGGCGAGGCCGCCGATGTGGTCCTCGTGGGCGTGGGTCAGCACGATGCCGAGCAGGTTGTGGTGCTCGTCGGCGATGTAGGTCGGGTCGGGAACGATGATGTCCACGCCGGGCGTGGTCACGTCGCCGAAGGTGACGCCGAGGTCCACGGCCAGCCACTTGCGGTCGTGCTCGGGGCCGTAGCCGTAGAGGTTGAAGTTCATCCCGATCTCGTTCGACCCGCCCAGCGGCAGGAAGACGAGTTCGTCCCCGGACTTGGGCTTGGGATCGGGGGTCGGTTGGGGCGCGGGGCCGGCCCGCGTCGCGTGTGTGTCGGTCATTCAGCTCGTCAGATGGGCGTTGCGGCGATGGATTTCGAGGAGTCCGCGCAGGGTCAGGTCGGGGTCGAACCGGTCGATGGCGTGCGTCGCGCCTTCGAACAAGCTGGCGACGCCGCCGGTGCCGATCACCGTCATCGGCTTGGCCCACTCCGCCTTGATGCGCGCCACGAGGCCTTCGATCAGCCCGATGTAGCCCCAGAAGACGCCGCTCTGCATGGCGCTGACGGTGTCGTGGCCGATGGCGCGGTTGCGCTCGGGGCGCTGGATGGCGACGCGGGGCAGCTTGGCGGCCGCCTCGTGCAGGGCCTGCATGGAGAGGTTGATGCCGGGCGCGATCACGCCGCCCTCGAACCCGCCGTCGGCGGCGACCACGTCGAAGGTGGTGGCGGTGCCGCTGTCGATCACCAGCAGGTCGCCGGGATAGGCGAGGTGGGCGCCCAGGGCGTTGACGAGCCGGTCGGCTCCGGCCTCGCGAGGTTTCTCGATGCGCACGGGCACGCCCAGGTCGATGTTCTCGCCCACCACCATGGGCTCGGTGTGCAGGTAGCGGCGGGCCAGGTTGCGCAGGTTGAAGATCGACTGCGGCACCACGCTGGAGATGACGCAGGCGGTCAGCACCCCCATGGTCAGGCCGGCCATGGACAGCAGCTGAGACAGCCAGACGGCGTACTCGTCGGCGGTGCGCGTGCTCTCGGTGGCGGTGCGCCACTGGGCGATCCACGCGCTCCCGTCGTGGACGGCGAAGAGGGTGTTGGTGTTGCCCTGCTCGACGGCCAGCAGCATCAGGCCGCCCCCCTGACGGGCCGGACCGCGGAGGCGCCGAGCGGGAACACGTCGCCCGCGGTGATGCGGCGCACGGAGCCGTCGTCGAGCCTCAGGCGCAGGGCGCCGTCGCCGTCCAGCGCCTCGGCCACGCCTTCGAGCGTCTCGGACGCCAGGCGCGCGGCGACGCGGCCGCCCAGCTCGGCGCGGGCGCTCCAGGCGTCGGCCACGGCGGGGAAGCCGGCGGCGTCCCACACGCCGCTCCAGCGGGCGAAGGAGTCGGCCAGCACCGCGACGGCCTCCGCCGGCGTCGGAGGTCGCGTCAGCTCCGGGCGCAGGTGGTCGGCCAGGGCGGCGGCCGGGCGCTCGGTCCCGGCGGGCGCATGGGCGAGGTTCACGCCGACGCCCACCGCCAGCCACAGGCCGCCCCCCGCGTGCGGGCCGGACTCGATCAGCACGCCGGAGACCTTGTCCCCCGCCACGAGCACATCGTTGGGCCACTTCAGCCGCACCTGCGCCTCGGGAACGTAGCGCGAGGCGAGGTCCGCCACGACCAGGGCGGTGACGAAGGAAGCCTGCGCCGCTTCCGCCGCCGGGCGGCGCGTCGTGGTGAGCAGGGTGGCGGCGAGGTTTCCGCGCTCCGTCGACCAGGCGCGCCCGCGCCGGCCGCGGCCGGCGGTCTGCACGCCGGCGGTGATCCAGAGCGGCCCCGCCTCCCCCGCCTCCGCGCGGCGGCGCGCCTCGGCGTTGGTGGAGTCGAGGCTGTCGAACGCCAGGACGGACGGCGTCGTGCTCAGGGGTGCAGGCCGGCGAAGGCGCGGCTGGCGAGCTGGGCGGCCGGCTGCAGCACCGCCAACGCGGGGATCACGACCGGGAAGGCGAACAGGCCCGCCGCGTAGGCCACGCCCTTGGCCTCGATCGGCCCCGGGTCCACCGGACCTGCGGGGGCGTCGAACCACATCGTCTTGATCAGGCGCAGGTAGTAGAAGGCCGCCACCACGCTGAGCACGAGGGCGAACACGGCGGGGCCCGTCTCCCCCGCGGCGATGGCCGCCTTGAACACGAACACCTTGGACCAGAAGCCGGAGAACGGAGGCAGGCCCAGCACGCTCAACGACAGCGCGGTGAGCGTCAGCGCGATGCCCGGGTGCGTCTTGATCAGGCCGGCGAAGTCCTCCAGCCGCTCGATGGGCTTGCCGTCGCGCTTCAGCGCCTCCAGGCAGGCGAAGAAGCCGGTGATGTCGATCATGTAGAGGGTCATGAACACCAGCATGCCCTCCACCCCCTGCTGCGTGCCCGCCGACAGGCCGACCAGGGCGTATCCGATGTTGGCTATGGAGCTGTAGGCCAAGAGGCGCTTCAGGTTGCGCTGCACGACGCCCGCGACCGCCCCCACCACCACCGACATCAGGGCGATGGCCACCAGCACCTGCGCCCACTGCTGGGTCGCGGTCGGGAACCCCTGCCCAAGGGCGCGGGCGAACAGCACCATGGCGGCGAGCTTCGGCGCGGCGGCGATGTAGGCCACCACCGGCGTCGGCGCGCCCTCGTAGACGTCGGGCGTCCACATGTGGAACGGCGCGGCCGAGACCTTGAAGGCCAGCCCGCAGATCAGGAACACCAGCCCGAAGATCACGCCCGTGCCGTGCGCCTGCGCCACCGCCTCAGCGATCTGCGGGAACCGCACCGAGCCGGCGAAGCCGTAGATCAGCGACGCGCCGTAAAGCAGCAGGCCCGAGCTCAGCGAGCCGAGCAGGAAATACTTCAGCCCCGCCTCCGACGCTTTGCCGTCGTCACGACGAAAGGCGGTGAGCACGTAGGTGGCCAGGCTGAACAGCTCCACGCCCACGTAGAGCGAGATCAGGTCGCCCGCCGACGCCATAACGCCGAGCCCCAGCGTCGAGAGCACGATCAGCACCGGATACTCGAAGCGCGAGTTGTTCATGCGCCCGAGCCACGGGTCGCCCAGCACGATGGCGATCGCGCTCACGAGGTAGATCAGCACCTTGGCGTAGCGGGAGAGCCCGTCGGCGACGAACCCGCCTGCGAACGCCGTGCCGAACGGCGCCAGCGCCGCCGCCGCCGCCGCCGCGCACAGGGCCACGCCCGCGCCGGCGGAGACGAAGCGCGTCGCCTTGTCCCCCGCGAAGGCGCCGAAGGCCAGCAGACCCAGCGCCGACAGCGCCAGGATGATCTCGGGAAGCGCGATCTGCAGCGCGCCGGTGAGGTCCATCGTCAGTGCGTCCCCGCGCCGGCGCCGGAGCGCCAGGCGTCGACCAGCCGGCCCACGGAGGCGGCGGTCACGTCGGTGATCAGGTGGGGGTAGACGCCCAGCACGAGGGTGCCCACGACGAGGGGCGCGAAGATCACCCACTCGCGCCCGTCCATGTCGGTGATGGCGGCCAGCGCCGGGTTGACCATCTCGCCGAGCGTCACGCGGCGGTAGAGCGAGAGAGCGTAGACCGCCGACAGGATCACGCCCGTGCAGGCGATCAGCGCCGTCATGGTCGAGGCCCCGTAGACGCCCACCATGGTCAGCATCTCGCCGATGAAGCCGGATGTGCCGGGCAGGCCCACGTTGCCCATGGTGAAGAGCAGGAACACGGCCGCGTAGACCGGCATTCGGTTCACCAGCCCGCCGTAGAAGGCGATCTCGCGCGTGTGCATCCGGTCGTAGACCACGCCCACGCACAGGAACAACGCGCCCGAGATCACCCCGTGGCTCAGCATCTGATAGAGCGCGCCCTGCTCGCCCTGCAGGTTGCCCGAAAAGATGCCCATGGTGACGAAGCCCATGTGCGCCACCGAGGAGTAGGCGATCAGCTTCTTGATGTCCGTCTGGCGGAAGGCGACCAGCGAGGCCCAGACGATGGCCGTGACGCTCAGCGCGAACACCAGCGGCTGGAAGGCGTGGCTGGCGTAGGGAAACATGGGCACGGAGAAGCGCATGAAGCCGTAGCCGCCGAGCTTCAGCAGCACGCCCGCCAGGATCACGCTGCCGGCGGTCGGCGCCTCAACGTGCGCGTCGGGCAGCCAGGTGTGCACCGGCCACATGGGCATCTTCACCGCGAAAGAGGCGAAGAAGGCCAGCCACAGGAACAGCTGCAGGTTCGGATCCCAGTGGTGCGCCAGGAGCGCCGGGATGGAGCTCGTGCCCGCGATGCCCACCATCGCCAGGATGGCCGCCAGCATCAGCACCGAGCCTAAGAGCGTGTAGAGGAAGAACTTGTATGCCGCGTAGATGCGGTTCTTGCCGCCCCACACCCCGATGATGATGAACATCGGGATCAGGCCGAACTCGAAGAAGATGTAGAAGAGGATCAGGTCGAGTGCGCAGAAGGTGCCGACCATAAGCGTCTCAAGAACCAGGAAAGCGACGAAATATTCGACCACCCGGTCCTTGATCGTGCTCCAGCTCGCCAGGATGCAGATCGGCATGAGGAAGGTGGTGAGCAGCACCAGCAGCACGCTGATGCCGTCCACGCCCATGCGGTAGCTCGCGCCCGCGAACCAGGTCTGCGCCTCCTCGAACTGGAAGCCGGGCTGCGAGGCGTCGAACCGCGCCACCATGACCACGCTCACCGCGAGAGTTGCGAGCGTGGTCACGAGCGCGATCAGCTTGACGTTGAAGCCGGTGGTGGCCGCGTCCGTGCGGCGCCCGCCCAGCCCGCCGGCCAGAAGCACGGCGGCCGCGCCCACCAGCGGCAGGAAGGTGATGACGGAGAGGATGCCGGTCACGCTCGTCCCCCCGCTCAGTGCGACCACGCCGTCAGGGCGTAGGTCAGCAGACCCGCAAGCCCCAGCAGCATGACGAAGGCGTAGTGATAGATCAGTCCGCTCTGGAACCTTCCGAGCACGCCCGCGAACCGCGCCGACAGCCAAGCGAAGCCGTTCGGCCCCAGCTTGTCGATGGTGGCCACGTCGCCGCGCTTCCACAAAAGGTCGCCGAGCCCGCGCGCGCCGCGCACGAAGGTCGCTTGGTAGAGTTCGTCGAAGAACCACTTGTTGTAGAAGAAGGTGTAGAGCGGCCCGGCGCGCTCGGCGATGCGCTTGGGCAGGCCGATCTTCCACAGGTAGTAGTAACCTGCGACCAGCGTGCCGAGCACGGCTGCGGCCAGCGGCAGGTTGGGAACCCAGCTCACGAGGTGTTCGCGCGCCTCCAGCACCCGGTTTCCGGGGCCGGTGAAGATGGAGCCGTTCCAGAACGCGGCCTGATGCTCGCCGATGAACAGCGGCATGAACACGAAGCCCGAAGCGACCGCCCCGATCGACAGCACGATCAGCGGCGCGAGCATGGGCCACGGGCTCTCGTGCGGCGGGTGGTGCGCGTCCACGCCGTGGTGGGCGTCGTCGCCATGCGTATCGCCGCTGACGTCCGGCTCCGTATGCGTCTCGTGCTGCGCGCTCGACGCATGGTCGCTGTGCGCGCCGGCGGGGGCGTGCGGGTCGCCGTGCGCTTCAGCGTGCTCCCAGTGCTTCGGCCCGCTGAAGGTCATGAAGGCGAGGCGCCAGGAGTAGAAGGCCGTCAGCCCCGCCACCAGGGTGCCGACGATGTAGCCGAAGTAGCCGAGCCCGTTGCCCGCCTGGCCATTGGCGAACGCGGTCTCCAGGATGGCGTCCTTTGAGTAGAAGCCCGCGAAGCCGCCCAGGCCGGGGATGCCGAGGCCCGTGATTGCGATGTTGCCGATGGTCATGGCCGCGAAGGTGACGGGCAGGAAGCGCGCCAGCCCGCCCATGCGCCGCATGTCCTGCTCGTGGTGCATGCCATGGATCACCGAGCCGGCGCCCAGGAACAGCAGCGCCTTGAAGAAGGCGTGCGTGAACAGGTGGAACATGGCCGCCTGATAGGCGCCCACGCCCGCGGCGAAGAACATGTAGCCCAGCTGCGAGCAGGTCGAGTAGGCGATCACCCGCTTGATGTCGTTCTGCGCCATGCCGACCGTGGCGGCGAACAGCGAGGTCACCGCGCCCACGACGATGATCGCGTTGCGCGCCTGCGGCGCGTGCTCGTAGAGCGGCGACAGCAGGCAGAGCATGTAGACGCCCGCCGTCACCATGGTCGCCGCGTGGATAAGCGCCGAGACAGGGGTCGGCCCCTCCATGGCGTCGGGCAGCCAGGTGTGCAGGAAGAACTGCGCCGACTTGCCCATGGCCCCGACCAGCAGCAGCACGCCTGCAAGGTCCAGCGCGCTCCAGGTCCCGCCGGCGAAACTCCAGCTTCGGCCCGCGTGCGCTGCGATCTGCGGGAACAGGGTGGCGAAGTCGATCGTGCCGAACTGCCAGAACACCGTCATGATGCCGAGGGCGAAGCCGAAGTCGCCCACCCGGTTGACCACGAAGGCCTTGATCGAGGCGGCGTTGGCCGTCGGCTTCTTGAACCAGAAGCCGATCAGGAGGTAGCTCGCCAGCCCCACGCCCTCCCAGCCGAAGAACAGCTGCATGAAGTCGGCGGCCGTCACCAGCATCAGCATGGCGAAGGTGAACAGCGACAGGTAGGCGAAGAAGCGCGGCTTGGACGGGTCCTCCGCCATGTAGCCCCAGGAATACAGGTGCACGAGCGCCGACACCGTCGTCACCACGACCAGCATCACGGCCGACAGCGTGTCGAGCCGCACCGCCCAGGCCGACTTGAAGCCGCCCACCTCGATGAACGGCGCCCAGCGGATCACGTGGCGCCCCACCCAGGCTCCGTCCAGGGCCACCTGGGCGAAGGTGAACCAGGCCAGGGCGCAGGACAGGAACAGCAGGCCCGTGGTCACGGCCATGGAGGGGACGTCGCCGATGCGGCGGCCGAACAGGCCGGCCACGGCCGCGCCGAACAGCGGGCCGAACACCAGGAGCGCGAGGGTGAGCGTCACGTAAGGTCCTCAGCCCTTCATGGTCGCGGCGTCTTCCACCGCGATGTCGCCGCGGTTGCGGAAGAAGGTCACCAGGATCGCCAAACCCACGGCGGCCTCCGCGGCCGCCACGGTCAGCACGAACATGGCGTAGATCTGTCCCACCACGTCGTGCAGGTAGACGGAGAACGCGACCAGGTTGATGTTCACGGCCAGGAGGATCAGCTCGATGGCCATCAGGATGATGATGACATTGCGGCGGTTCACGAAAATGCCGAACACGCCGATGGTGAACAGCATGGCCGCCACCGTCAGGTAGTGCGAAAGGCCGATGCCGCCGCTCACAGCGTCACCCCTTCGCCGACCTTCACGTCCTTGTGCACCTGCATGCCTGTGGCGACCGTGCGCGCAACCTGCTGGCCGACGTTCTGGCGCTTCACGCCGCCGCGGTGGCGCAGGGTCAGCACGATGGCGCCGATCATGGCCACCAGCAGGATCATGCCGGCCGCCTGGAAGAAGTAAGCGTAGTCCGTGTAGAGCACGCGCCCGATCGCCTCCGTATTGGTCACGCCCGAGGGCGCCGTCGGGCCGGACTGGATGTGCGTTCCACGCGCCGCGACGGCGCCGGCCACCAGGATCATCTCGGCCAGCAGGAAGGCGGCGACCGCCATGCCCAGCGGCAGGTAGCGCGCGAAGCCGGCGCGCAAGGATCCGAAGTCGACATCCAGCATCATCACAACGAACAGGAACAACACAGCGACCGCGCCGACGTAGACGACGACCAGCAGCATCGCCAGGAACTCGGCGCCCAGGAGCACGAACAGTCCGGCCGCCGTGAAGAAGGTCAGGATCAGGAACAGCACGCTGTGCACGGGGTTGCGCTGCGTCACCACGAACGCGGCCGAGGCCACGGTGATCACGCTCAGCACGTAGAAGGCGATGTTCTGGACGCCCATGGGCGGAGGCGGTCTCCCTCGCGGCCGCGCGGCCGCCGGTTAAGAGCGCCCGTCCTAGAGCGCTTGGCGAGGATAGGGAAGCCGGGCGGGGATCCCGCCCCGCGGTCAGCGGTAGGGAGCGTCGAGCTCCAGGTTCTTGGCGATCTCGCGCTCCCAGCGGTCGCCGTTTGCGAGCAGGCGCTCCTTGTCGTAGTAGAGCTCCTCGCGGGTCTCCGTGGAGAACTCGAAGTTGGGGCCCTCCACGATGGCGTCCACCGGGCAGGCCTCCTGGCACAGGCCGCAGTAGATGCACTTCACCATGTCGATGTCGTAGCGCGTGGTGCGGCGGCTGCCGTCGGCGCGGGGCTCGGCGTCGATGTAGATGGCCTGGGCGGGGCAGACGGCCTCGCACAGCTTGCAGGCGATGCAGCGCTCCTCGCCGTTGGGGTAGCGGCGCAGGGCGTGCTCGCCCCGGAAGCGCGGCGACAGCGGCCCCTTCTCGTTGGGGTAGAAGATCGTCGCCTTGGGCTTGAGCATGTATTTCACCGCCAGCCCGAAGGCGCCGACGAAGTCCAAGAGCGCCGCGCCCTTCACGGCCTGGGTGATGCGGGCTCCGAGAGCCATGGAAACTCCTTAGACCCAGATACTAGGACTGGACGCCGAACACGCGCCAGGCGCTGACGAGCACGACCGCGGCGATCGAGGTGGGCAGGAAAATCTTCCAGCCCAGCCGCATCAGCTGGTCGTAGCGGTAGCGGGGCACGATCGCCTTGGCCATGGCGATCATGAAGAACCAGAACACGATCTTGGCCGCGAAGAACACGAAGCCGTGCAGGCTGCGGAAGAATCCGGGCGCGTTCTGCAGGTAGCCCTCCGGCCACGGCGCATGCCAGCCGCCGCAGAACAGGATGCTGATCATCGCGCACATCAGCACGATGTTGGCGTATTCGCCGATCATGAACAGCAGGTAGGGCGTGGAGCTGTACTCCACTTGGTAACCGGCCACGAGCTCCGACTCCGCCTCGGGCAGGTCGAACGGCGGGCGGTTGGTCTCGGCCAGGGCGGAGATGTAGAACACCCACATCATCACGATCATCACGGGCGCGAGGATCAGGTTGCGCAAACCCCCTCCCCCCAGCACGTTCCAGTTCCAGAACCCGCCGTCCTGCGCGTTGACGATGGTGGACAGGTTCATCGACCCGGCCAGGATCACCACGTTAATGATCACGAGCCCGATGGACACCTCGTAGCTCACCATCTGCGCCGCCGAGCGCAGCCCGCCCAGGAACGGATACTTGGAGTTGCTCGCCCACCCGCCCATGATGATGCCGTAGACGCCGAGCGACGACACGCCCAAGAGGTAGAGGATGCCGACGTTCAGGTTGGCGATCACCCAGCCCGGCCCGGCCGGGATCACCGCCCAGCCGATGAAGGCCAGGACGAAGCTCAGCATGGGCGCCAGCAGGAAGACGAACTTGTCCGCCCCCGCCGGGATGGTGATCTCCTTCAGCACGAACTTGGCGAAGTCGGCGAAGGATTGCATCAGCCCGAACGGGCCGACGACGTTGGGCCCTTTCCTCATCTGCACGCCCGCCCAGATCTTGCGGTCGGCGAGCAGCAGGAAGGCGAGGCTGACGAGCACAGCCACCACGAACAGGAGCACCTGTCCAAGGGTCAGCAGCGTCCAACCGACGGGCGTGGTCCAGGCGTTCACGCGATCACTCCGCCGCGATCCTGTGCGCGCCCGAGTGCAGGGCGGAGCAATCGGCCATGGTCACGCTGGCGCGCGCGATGGGGTTGGTCATGTAGTAGTCGCGCACGGCGGCGTGGAACGGCGCGGCGTCCACCTCGCCCGCCGCGTAGAGCGCGGAGGCGTCCAGCGTCCCGGCCGTGAGGTGGCCCTGCGTGTAGTCCACCTCGGCGAAGGTGGGGTGGTCGGCCATCAGGCGGGCGCGCAGCTCGTCGAGCGTATCGTAGGGCAGCGTGGCGCCCAGCTCGGCGGAGAGGGCGCGCAGGATGGCCCAGTCGTCCTTGGCCTCGCCCTTGGGGAAGATGGCGCGGGGGGCGAGCTGCACCCGGCCCTCCGTGTTGACGTAGATCCCGTCCTTCTCCGTGTAGGCGGCGCCCGGCAGGACCACGTCGGCGCGGTTGGCCCCGGCGTCGCCGTGGCTGCCCTGGTAGACGACGAAGGTCTCGCGGCCGACGCCCGACAGGTCGAGCTCGTCGGCGCCGAGCAGGAACAGCACGTCCAGCGCGCCCGGCTTGAGCATGGCGGCCGTGTCGAAGCCGCCCGCGCGGGGGATGAAGCCCATGTCGAGGCCGCCGACCCGGCTGGCGGCCGTGTGCAGCACGGCGAGCCCGTTCCAGCCGTCGCGCACGAGGCCCGGGTGCAGGCCGGCGGCGAGCGCCGCCACGGCCGCGCCGTCCGCCCGGCCAAGCGCGCCGCCGCCCAGGATCACCATGGGCGTCTTCGCCTCGGCGAACACGCGGCCGAACTCGGTCTCGCCGAGTCGCCGCAGGCTCCCCACGCCCGCGCCCAGATGCTCGTGCGGGTAGCTCAGCTCGGCCGGCGCGCCGACCAGGCCCACGCGCGTCTTGCCCTGCAGCCAGCCCTTGCGGATGCGGGCGTTCATGACCGCCGCCTCCAGCCGAGGGTTGGTCCCGACCAGCAGGATCACGTCGGCGTCCTCGACGCCGGTGATCCCCGGATTGAACAGCCAACTCTCGCGCGGGCCACGGCCCAGCTGCGAGCCGTCCTGCCGGCAGTCCAGGTTCTTCACGCCCATCGCGGAGAACAGGTCCATGGCCGCCTTCATGGACTCGGCGTCCTGCAGGTCGCCCGCAATCACGCCCACCCGGTCGGGCGAGGCGGCGCGCAAGCGGCCGGCGACGGCGGCGAAGGCCTGGCCCCACGTGGCCGCGCGCAGGCGGCCGTCGACGCGCACGTAGGGCCGGTCCAGGCGCTGGCGCATGAGACCGTCCGTGGCGTGGCGCGTCTTGTCGCTGATCCATTCCTCGTTGATCCGCTCGTTCACGCGCGGCTGGATGCGCATCACCTCCGCACCCTTGGCGTCCACGCGGATCGCCGAGCCGAGCGCGTCGTGCACGTCGATCGACTCGGTCTTCTTCAGCTCCCACGGCCGGGCGTTGAAGGCGTAGGGCCGCGAGGTGAGCGCGCCCACCGGGCACACGTCCACGAGGTTGCCGCTGAGCTCGCTGGTGACCGCCTGCTCCAGGTAGGTGGTGATCTCCGCATCCTCGCCGCGGCCGGTCATGCCGAGCTCGGGCACGCCCGCCACCTCGGTGGCGAAGCGCACGCAGCGGGTGCACTGGATGCACCGCGTCATCACCGTCTTGATGAGCGGGCCCATGAACTTCTCTTCGACGGCCCGCTTGTTCTCGGCGAAGCGGGTGTCGTCGCGGCCGTAGCCCAGCGCCTGGTCCTGCAGGTCGCACTCGCCGCCCTGGTCGCAGATCGGGC
The DNA here is from genome assembly GCA_964242255.1 of uncultured Caulobacteraceae bacterium. Classification (GTDB taxonomy): domain Bacteria; phylum Pseudomonadota; class Alphaproteobacteria; order Caulobacterales; family Caulobacteraceae; genus JASLDZ01. The sequence goes on from CAXTCO010000001.1 coordinate 23,865, forward strand.
AGTCGAGCGGGTGGTTGATGAGCAGGAACTCCATCACCCCCTTGCGCGCCTTCTGGACCATGGCGCTGTCGGTGAAGATCTCCTGCTTGTCGGCGGCCGGCAGCGCGCAGCTGGCCTGCGGCTTGGGCGGGCCGGGCTTCACCTCGACGAGGCACATGCGGCAGTTGCCGGCGATGGACAGGCGCTCGTGGTAGCAGAAGCGCGGGATCTCGACGCCCGCGCGCTCGGCCACCTGCAGCACGGTCATGCCGGGTTCGAACTCGACGGCGACGCCGTTGACGGTGGCTGTGGGCATCAGCGGGCGCTCCCGATCTCGATGACGAGGTCGCCGGCGTCCAAGGACGCGGACACGTCCGGCCGTACACGCCCACAAAGGGTCAGCAGCTGATCGGTGCTCGCGTTCCCTGACCGCACGTGCACCACGCGCGGGCCGCGGCCTGATCGCGCGAAGGCGATGTAGTCGTTGTCTTTCGTGACGATCACGGCGTTCATCTGTGGGGCCGCACGAGCGATGTCGAGGTCGGGCGCGGCGCTGAGGCCGAGCGCGCTCGTGTGATCGGCCTCGAAGCTTCGTGTCCGCAGCCAGCGCACCAGGGCGAGAGGAAGGTTCTCATCGACTAGGAACTTCACTCAGCCGCCAGGACGGGGTGATCGAGCTGCTCCGAGGCGTAGCGGAGCACGGCGGCGAAGTCGGCAGCTTCCAGGCTCGGGTATTCGGCAAGGATCTCATCGTGCGACATCCCGCTGGCCAGGAGATCGAGAACGTCGGTCACCCGGACTCGCAGACCTCGCACGCAGGGCCGGCCAACCAGCTTGCCGGCTTCCACGGTGATGCGGTCGGCGACCAGCACGTGGCCTACTCCGCCGCCAGCAGGGTCGCGCCCTGCACGTGCGGCTTGGCCACGCGGTAGCTGGCGATCCGCGCCTCCACCTCGGGGCGGAAGTGGCGGAACAGGCCCTGGATCGGCCAGGCGGCCGCGTCGCCCAGGGCGCAGATGGTGTGGCCCTCCACCTGGCTGGCGACGTCGAGCAAGGTGTCGATCTCGCCCATCTCGGCCTCGCCGCGGGCCATGCGCTCCAGCACGCGCCACATCCAGCCGGTGCCCTCGCGGCAGGGGGTGCACTGGCCGCAGCTCTCGTGCTTGTAGAAATAGGCGATGCGGGCGATGGCGCGGACCAGGTCGGTGGACTTGTCCATCACGATCACCGCCGCGGTGCCGAGGCCGCTCTTCAGCTCGCGCAGCGAGTCGAAGTCCATCAACGCGGTCTCGCACTGCTCGGCCGGGATCATGGGCACCGACGAGCCGCCGGGGATCACCGCCTTCAGGTTGCCCCAGCCGCCGCGCACGCCGCCGCAGTGCTCCTCGAGCAGCTGCTTGAGGGGGATGCTCATGGCCTCCTCCACGTTGCAGGGCTTCTGCACGTGGCCGGAGATGCTCATCACCTTGACGCCGGTGTTGTTCGGGCGGCCGAAGCCTGCGAACCACCCCGCCCCGCGGCGCAGGATCGTGCCCACCACCGCGATCGACTCGACGTTGTTCACCGTGGTGGGGCAGCCGTAGAGGCCCGCGCCCGCCGGGAACGGCGGCTTCAGCCGCGGCTGCCCCTTCTTGCCCTCCAGTGATTCGAGCAGCGCCGTCTCCTCGCCGCAGATGTAAGCGCCGGCGCCGTGGCTGACGTAGAGGTCGAAGTCCCAGCCGTGGACGTTGCCCGGCCCGATCAGCTTGGCCTCGTAGGCCTGGGCGATGGCCGCCTCCAGCCGCTCGCGCTCCAGCACGTATTCGCCGCGGATGTAGATGTAGCAGACGTGCGCCTGCATGCTGAACGAGGCCAGCAGGCAGCCCTCGATCAGGAGGTGCGGGTCGTGCCGCATGATCTCCCGGTCCTTGCAGGTGCCGGGCTCGCTCTCGTCGGCGTTGACCACGAGGTAGTGCGGGCGGCCCGGCTTCACCTCCTTGGGCATGAACGACCACTTCAGCCCGGTGCCGAACCCTGCGCCCCCGCGGCCGCGCAGGCCGGACGCCTTGACCTGGTCGATGATCCAGGGACCGCCGAGCGCGATCATGTCGGCGGTGGCGTTCCACGCGCCCCGCGCCTTCGCCCCCTCCAGCCCCCAGTCGTGGAAGCCGTAGAGGTTGGTGAAGATGCGGTCCTTGTCTTCGAGGATGCCGACCATCGGGCGCTTGGAGTCTCAGCTCTCGGGCGTGGGGCCGGCGGCGCGCGCACGCGCGGTCGCAAGGCCGGGTGATTTGACGCTCATATAGGGCCTAAGACCCCGCGGATCGACTGAGAACCGCTTGCAATTTCAGGCGGTCGCGGGCGCCGGCTGAGGCCTGTTGGGCAGTTCGACCGGATGCGCGGCCGAGCCGTCGTAGAGCGAAGGGTCGGTCAGCGTGGCCGCCCCGCCCTGGGGCTCGGAGCTGTGGCGGCCGACGCGCGAGCCCGGCTGAGGCGAGCCGCCGGCGCGGAACTCGGCGATGATGTCGCCCATGTCCTCGCCGGTCAGGTCCTCGAAGTAGTAGTCGTTGATTTGCGCCATCGGCGCGTTGGCGCAGGCGCCCAGGCACTCCACCTCCTGCCAGGTGAACTTGCCATCGGCGGAGAGCCTGTCCTTCGCCCCGATGTCGCGCTTGCAGCGCTCCATCAGCTCGCCGGCGCCGCGCAGGGCGCAGGGCGTGGTGCCGCAGATCTGGATCAGCGCCGCCGAGCCCACCGGGTCGAGCTGGAACATGGTGTAGAAGGTCGCCACCTCCAGCACGCGCACAACGGGCATGCTCAGGAGTTCGGCTATCGCGCGGATGGCGGGCTCGCTGACCCATCCCTCCTGCTTCTGCACCACCCACAGGAGCGGGATGGAGGCCGACTGCTTGCGGTGCGGCGGGAACTTGGCGAGCCAGCGCTCCACCTCCCGCTGCGACTCGGGCGTGAAGGCGAAGCTCGCGGGCTGGACGGGAGCGAGGCGGCGGACGGACATGTAGGCCGTTTAGCGCCCGCGGGCGCGTCGTCCTAGCCCCGCGGGGCGGCGAAACGACCGGTGCGTGTAGAGCTCGTCAGGAAGGCCCGCCACTCCGAGTCGGAAGCCAGCCGCAGGTCGGCGACCAGCCAGGAGGTCGGCGGCAGGCGACGCACGGCCATGCGGCCCAGCGCCACGAACAGCCCCATCCACAAGAGGCTCAGCCACAGGGCCGACCCCCAGGAGTAGTCGGCGTCCTGGAACGCGTCGAAGAAGGCCGTGCGCACGATCAGCACGCCCGCGAGCGGGATGGCGGCCAGGAGCCCCGTCGCCAGGGCGAAGCGGCGCACGCCCATGGCCCGGCGCCGACGCGGCGAAATCATCAGCTGGCCGGCCACGCTCACCGCCAGCAGGGCGGCGAACAGGGCGAAGTGACCCTCGCTCAGCTCGGGGCGGACCCACAGTCCCGTCATGCGCGCGGCGCTTCCGTTGTTATCGAGCCGTCATAGATAGGCTGAACGGCGGCTGACCGGAAGCCGCGGAGACGCGGCGCGTCGTCGCTCCCGCCCTAACGGTCGATCTCGCCGAACACGATGTCGAGCGAGCCCAGGATCGCGCTTACGTCGGCCAGCATGTGGCCGCGGTTCATCCAGTCCATCGCCTCCAGGTGCGGGAAGCCCGGCGCGCGGATCTTGCAGCGGTAAGGTTTGTTGGAGCCGTCGCTGACCAGGTATACGCCGAACTCGCCCTTGGGCGCCTCCACGCAGGCGTAGACCTCGCCGGCGGGCACGTGGAACCCTTCGGTGTAGAGCTTGAAGTGGTGGATCAGCGCCTCCATCGAGCGCTTCATCTCGGCGCGGCGCGGCGGGGCGACCTTGCCGTCCTCCGTCAGCACGGGGCCGGGCCGCTTCTTCAGTTGGCCGAGGCACTGCTCCATGATGCGGACCGACTGGCGCATCTCCTCGACCCGGCAGAGGTAGCGGTCGTAGCAGTCGCCGTTCTTGCCGACGGGGATGTCGAACTCCAGCTCGGCGTAGTTGTCGTAGGGCTGCGACTTGCGCAGGTCCCAGGCCACGTCCGAGCCGCGCAGCATCACGCCGGTGAAGCCCCGGCGCACGGCCTCCTCCTTCGACACGACGCCGATGTCGACGTTGCGCGCCTTGAAGATGCGGTTGCCGGTGACCAGCGTCTCGATGTCGTCCAGCTTGGCGGGGAACGCCCTGCACCAATCGACCAGGTCGTCGATCAGCGCCGGCGGCAGGTCCTGGTGCACGCCGCCAGGGCGGAAGAAGTTGGCGTGGAGACGCGCCCCGCAGGCGCGCTCGTAGAAGATCATCAGCTTCTCGCGCTCCTCGAACCCCCACAGCGGCGGGGTGAGCGCGCCCACGTCCATCGCCTGCGTGGTCACGTTGAGCAGGTGGCTGAGGATGCGGCCGATCTCGTTGTAGAGCGTGCGGATCAGCTGGCCGCGGATCGGCACGTCGACGCCGATCATCTTCTCGATGGCGAGCACGTAGGCGTGCTCCTGGTTCATCGGGGCGACGTAGTCGAGGCGGTCGAAGTAGGGGATGTTCTGAAGGTGCGTACGCGCCTCCATCAGCTTCTCGGTGCCGCGGTGCAGCAGGCCGATATGCGGATCCACCCGCTCCACGACTTCGCCGTCGAGCTCCAGCACCAGGCGCAGCACGCCGTGGGCGGCCGGGTGCTGGGGACCGAAGTTGATGTTGAAGTGGCGGACCTGCGTCTCTTCGGGCTGCAGGGTCGCCAGACCGCCCGCGTCGTCGGCCATGGTGCTTACGCCTTGCCTTGCGCCGCCAGCTTCTGGTCGGGCGTGTCGCCCTTCTCGTCGCCGGGCAGGATGTAGGGATAGCCCGTGCCGGGCTGGTTGGTGCGGTCGCCCTCCCACGGGGAGAGGAAGTCGAACTGGCGGAACTCCGCCGGCAGCTTCACGGGCTCGTAGACCACGCGCTTCAGCGCCTCGTCGTAGCGCACCTCGGTGTACCCCGTCATGGGGAAGTCCTTCCGCAGCGGGTGGCCGTGGAAGCCGTAGTCGGTGAGGATGCGGCGCAGGTCCGGATGGCCCTCGAAGAAGATCCCGAACATGTCGAACGCCTCGCGCTCGTACCAGTCGGCGTTGATGAACACCGGCGTGACCGAAGGCACAGGCGTGTCCTCGTCCGTCTGCACCTTCACGCGCAGGCGCACGTTCTTGGTGTAGCTGAGCAGGTGGTAGACCACGTCGAAGCGCCGCTCGCGCTCAGGGTAGTCTGCGCCGCACAGGTCGATCAGCTGCTGCATCTGGAAACGTGGGCTGTCGCGCAGCAGCGTCAGCAGCGCCACGATCTTCTGCGCCGGCGCGACCAGGGTCAGCTCGCCGAACGCCACGTGGGCGCTCACCGCCGCCCCGGCCGCGTCGGCCAGGATCTCGCGGCCGAACGCCGCCAGCGCCGCCTCGTCGAAGCGGGTCACCGACCTGTCGGCGGCGGGCGGGAGGACGGGCGAGCCGGTCATCGCTCGATCGTTCCCGTGCGGCGGATCTTCTTCTGCAGCTGCAGGAGGCCATAGAGCAGCGCCTCCGCCGTCGGCGGGCAGCCGGGCACGTAGACGTCCACCGGCACCACGCGGTCGCAGCCGCGCACCACGCTGTAGCTGTAGTGATAGTACCCGCCGCCGTTCGCGCAACTGCCCATGGAGAGCACGTAGCGGGGCTCCGGCATCTGGTCGTAGACCTTGCGCAGCGCCGGAGCCATCTTATTGGTCAGCGTGCCGGCCACGATCATCAGGTCGCTCTGCCGGGGCGAGGCGCGGGGCGCCATGCCGAAGCGCTCGGCGTCGTAGCGCGGCATGGAGGCGTGCATCATCTCCACGGCGCAGCAGGCCAAGCCGAACGTCATCCACATGAGCGAGCCTGTGCGCGCCCATGTGATCACGTCGTCCAGTGCGGCGGTGACGAAGCCCTTGTCCGCCATGGCCCCGTTCAACTTGTCCAGGAACGGGTCGTGGACCTTGGGGTCGTAGCCCTCCACCGTCGCGCGCATGGCCGAGCCGGCCGCGAGCGGAGCGCCGCCGGCGGAGACCAGGCCCGCAGCGGGGCGCGTCAAGGTCGGCGAGTTCAGGCCCATGCGATCACTCCCACTCCAGGGCGCCTTTCTTCCACTCGTAGATGAAGCCCACGGTCAGCACGCCTAGAAAGATCATCATCGACCAGAAGGCGTAGACCTGCGCCGCGTGCGGCAGCTTCATCAGCGTCACGCCCCAGGGGAAAAGGAACGCCACCTCCAGATCGAAGATGATGAACAGGATGGACACCAGGTAGAAGCGCACGTCGAACTTCATCCGCGCGTCCTCGAACGCGTTGAAGCCGCACTCATAGGCGCTGATCTTCTCCGGGTCGGGGTGCTTGGGCGCCAGCACCCAGGCGGCGAGCATGAAGCCGAGGCCCAGCACGGTCGCCACGCCCAGGAAGATCACGATCGGCAGGTAGTCGAGGAGGAAGGCGTTCATCCGCTCGCTCATATGGGACGACGCGCTTCTAGCCCAGCGCGGCCGTGCGCCGGAAGGGGTGCGAAGCCCGACGGCGCGCGCTTGACACTCCGGGGGGCGCCGCCTATCCCACGCCCCTCGCCGGACGGGGCCTCGCGCCCGCCTGCTCCGCGGATGTAGCTCAGTTGGTTAGAGCGCCGGCCTGTCACGCCGGAGGTCGCGGGTTCGAGCCCCGTCATTCGCGCCACTTCCCGGCGTCCTCACACTCCGCCCCTCCGCTGGCGACCGCGCACGGGCCGGTGTGAGCGCCAGCGCCGAGTTCCTCTTCACCACCTTCGAGTTCGGCGGCCACGTGACGCCGGCGCTGGCGGTCGCCGCCCGGCTGCAGGCGCGGGGCCGCCGCGTCCTGGTGCTCTGCGACGAGGCCACGCGGCCGGAGGCGGAGGGCTTCGGCCTGCCGTTCCGCGCCTGGACCACCGCGCCGAACCGGCCGGACAAGGCGGTTGCGAACGAGCCCCTGCGCGACTGGGAGTGCGAGACCCCGGCGGCCGTCGTCGAACTCCTCCTGGACAAGCTGATGACCGGGCCGGCCGCCGCCTACGCCGCGGACACGGCGGCGGCGCTGGACGCCAACCCCGGCGCGGAAGTCGTCAGCCAGGAGCTGCTGCTGGGCTGCATGCTCGCCGCCGAGGCGCGCGGGCGGCCGCTGACGCTGCTCACCGCCAACGTCTGGCCGCTGCCGACGCGCGACGACGTCCCGCCCTTCGGGCCTGGGCTGGAGCCGCCCCGCGACGACCAAGACGCATGGTTCCAGGGCCTTATACGAGAGGCGAGCCGCGCCTTCTATGACAGCGGCTTGCCCGACCTGAACGCGGCCCGCGCCACCCATGGCCTGCCGCCCCTCGCCCGCACACTGGATCAGATCGCAGCCGCCCGGCTGATCCTGCTCTCCGCGGCCCGCGCCTACGACTTCGCGCCCGGACCGCCGCCGGCGCCCTTCGTCTACGCCGGTCCGCAAGCGCGTGTGCCCGCCTGGGCCGCGCCGTGGGTGTCGCCCTGGCCGGCGGACGATCCCCGGCCGCTGGTGCTGGTCTCCTTCTCCACCCTCTACCAGGCGCAGGAGGCCGTGCTGCGCCGCGTGGTCGCCGCCCTGGAGCGGCTGCCGGTGCGCGCCGTCGTCACCCTCGGCCCGCAGCTCGATCCGTCGGACGTCCCGAGCGCGGCGGAGAACGTGCGCGTGCTGCCGAGCGCCAGCCATGACGCGCTGATGCCGCACCTCGCCGCCATGGTGACCCACGCGGGCCATGGCTCGGCGATCCGCCCGGTGCTGGCGGGGGTGCCGCTGCTGTGCCTGCCCATGGGCCGCGACCAGCCCGACAACGCCGCCCGCATCGCCGCCCGCGGCGCCGGCCTGCGGCTCGACCCGTCCGCCTCGCCCGAGGAGATCGCCGCGGCGCTGACACGCCTGCTCGAGGAACCCGCCTTTCGCGAGGCCGCCCGCCGCTGGGGGGCGCAGATCCATGCCGAGGGGCGGTCGGCCGGCGACGTGGCGGTCGCGGAACTCGGGCGGCTGCGGGATCCCGTGTGACTTAGCGGCGGCCTCCTCGCGCCGGTGCTCAAGCCGTGAGGTTGGCCATGAAGCCCGGATAATGGGGCAGCCGCGTCGCGACCTCCTCCGGGGTCAGGAAAAAGGTGCCCCTGCGGGCCGCGTCCTCGACCGCCTTGTGCATCTGTTCAGGCGTGGTGTCCGAGAAGGCGGTGGAGGCGGTGGGCAGCGACATCGACTGAGCAGGAACGGAGACGTCCCTGAAGAAGGAGTCGAGCTGCACGGGCTCATCTTGGACGGCCTGCGCGATCAGCAGCGTCCGGACCTCCTGCGACCGGAAGTAGACGGCGTGGGCCGTTCCCCGGGGAACGAAGACGACGCCGCCTTCACTGACCTGAAGGCTCTTATCCTGGTCTTCGGTGAAGAACTCGACCGAGCCGGACAGGATGTACCAGGTCTCGTTCTCCAACTCGTGGACGTGCGGCGGAGGTTCGTTCCCTATCGCGCCCCAAGCGTCCGTGATCGACAGGCGGCCGGCGGTCTCCGAACCGGCGACCAGGAAGGAGATGAGGTTGCCCATGTAGAAGCGGGAGCTCTGCAGCTCGGGCGAGCGTGCGAAGCTGCGCATCTTGGCGTCCGTCATCCTTGAGCCCTCTGCGCGAACATACCTCCACATCCTAAACCCGGACTTGGGCTTCCATATGTCGGCCGGTGTGCGTGGTGGGCGGCGAGGGGATCGAACCCCCGACCCGCTCCGTGTAAACGAGAGGTGTCGAGCGACAATCCCTGGCGCTTTCTGGGGTTCTCGTCTCGCTCCGTCCCGCTCTGTTCACGCCGTTTGAGCCCGTTTCTGGGGGGTTTCCGGAGGGTGCGCCTCGAGAACGGACGTGGAACAAGCCGCGCCCGTGGGCCACAACCTCACAGACCGCAAGCTGCGCGAGCTGTCGGCCAGGGCGGCCTCGGACGGGCTGAAGGGCTGGAACCGCACGCGCGACGGCAAGCTCGAGCCCGTGCAGACCGTGGCCGGCTGCATCGCGCGCGGCGTGCTGGTGACCGGCCGCTGCACCAAGCACGCCGGCTGCGATCGGCGTGTGCAGGTCGACCTCGCCTTCTGGGCCGACCACGGCTTCGCGCTGATGCTCTGGAACGACTTGGTGCAGCAGTTCAGCTGCGGGCGGCTGGGCGGCTGCGGGCTCGACTTCCGCGCCTACAACCCCGAGGGCACGCCGCTGGTCGCCATGGCTGAGGCGCCCGACACGCTGGTCACCTTCTACTGCCAGGCGGGCCGCGTGCCCGGCTACTCGGCCATGGCGTCCGCGCTGCTGGCCGGCGTGCGCAAGCGGCAGCACCCGCTGGCGGAGACCGCGGGCATCCTCACCGCGGCGCGCCTGCTCCGCCTGCAGTGCAAGGTCTGCAAGGGCCACCGCCGGACCATCTGGTATGCGCGGGGCGGCTCGTCGTGAGCCCCGCGCGAACGAAAAAGGCCCCCGGCGTCTCCGCCGGGGGCCCTCGATCGCTCGATGCGTTTGGCCCCGCCGGGAAGCCGCCAGGGTAAGACGGCCGTCTTACCCGGTGATGATCAGCTCGCGCGCGGCCTGCATCCCCTGCCCCGCCAGCCCGTAGTGGGTGCCCACCGGCTCGAGCTGGAAGCGCGCGAAGGTGGCGCGTACCTCGGGCGTGTCGTTCAGCGAGAGGATGAAGCGGCCGCGCACGCCGGCGAGCACGTCGGCCAGCCGGGCGAACTGCTCCCGGTCGAACATGCCGAGGCCGTAGTCCGTCTCGCAGCCGAAGTAGGGCGGGTCGAGGTAGAACAGGGTCTCGGGCGTGTCGTAGCGCGGGATGAGCTCGGCCCAGGGCAGGCGCTCGATGATCACGCCGGCGAGCCGGTCGTGGATCTCGCCGAGATCGGCGCGCAGCTGGGCGACGTCGAACCGCCCGGGCCGGTGGTCGCGGGCGCTGACGCCGAAGTTGCGGCCCGTGACCTTGCCGCCGAACGCGCAGCGCTGGAGGTAGAGGAAGCGGGCGGCCCGCTCGAGGTCGGTCAGCGTGTCCGCGTCGACGGCCGTCAGCCGCTCGAACTCGTCGCGGCTGGTGATGCGCCAGCGCAGCAGGTCCATCAGCGGCTCGTAGTGCCGCTGATGGACGCGGTAGAGGGTCACCACGTCGCGCGAGAGGTCGTTGACCACCTCGCACTTCGGCTTGCGCCGGCGGCGCAGGAACACTCCGCCCATGCCGACGAACGGCTCGGCGTAGAGCTGGTGCGGCGTGGCGTCGATCAGCGCCGTCAGGCGGCGCGCGAGGTTCTTCTTGCCGCCGAGGTAGGCGGCGGCCGGGCGCACGGGGGCGACCGGCGTCATCGTGGACTCCATGGGGGACTCGGCTTCGGGATGCTCCCGCCGGTCGGACCGGTGGCGGGAGCGGATGGCCGCTGCAGCGGCCGGACGTGCGGAGTGCGAGCTCCGCGGCTCGAGGCGCTCGAACGCCCCGGGCCCCCGTCTCTTCGACGGCGGGTTCAGTTCGGCGCGCGCTTACGCGGCGGCGCGAGGTCGATCTTGCCCCAGCTCACCGTCGCCAGGAGCTTGCGGGTGGTGACGCGCTCCTCGCCGGAGACGGGGCCGGCAGCCGCGATCGGCCGGCCGGTGTGGGCGTCGTAGGCGAAGGCGGAGAACTCGGCCGCGCCGGTCCGCGTGTGGGTGGAGTAGGCGCTGATCTCGGGGACGGTGACCGTCTTCCCGTCGCCCCAAGGGATGTTCATCGACGGCATGCCGACCACCTTGTCGACCTCGTCGATCGAGAGCGCGCCGGCGCGCAGCTCCATGATGATGTCGGCCGACGCGCGGTCGGCGGCCGCGTAGGATCCGCGCGCCAGCAGCTGCGCCCGCACCGCGCTGATGGCGTAGGCGGCGTCCGGTTGCGGCACGGCGGCGCCGTCCACGAAAACCCGCTGGCCGGCCGGGAGGGCGAGCTGCAGGGCGGCCGCGCCCCGATCGGCCGCGTGGGCGATCAGCTGCTCCTCGGCGGCGCTGCGCGGCGGCAGCGTCTCGCGGACGGAGGCGCACCCGGCCAGGACGGCCGCGGCGGCGAGGGCGATCAGGCGGCGCATGGGCGCTCCTACTGAGGGCAGCAGAGGGCGGAGTGGGGCCAGTGGGTCGCCGGCGCGGAGCCGGCGACCCGTCCGGCGTCAGCCGCCGGCGGCGGAGAGCGCCTGGTCGGCGGTGGCGTAGGCCGCGTCGGCCGCCGCGGCCGCCTTCGTCAGGGCGTCCGACCCGGGCGCGCCCGAGAAGGTGAAGGCGGTGCGGGCGACCTGCAGGGCGGCGTAGGCCTCCATCAGGTCGGTCCGGAGCGTCTTCACCTTGGCGGGATCGACGATGCCGGTGTGGGCGGCGGTGGTGATGCTCGCCGCCGTGGCGGCGAAGCCCTGCTCGACGCCCGTGCGGATCTGCGCCTGGTCCTGGACGACGGTCTGGGCGGCGGCCGCGGGTGACGGGCCGATCCCGGTGGAGCTGCAGGCCGCGGCCGACAGCGCGCCGGCGGCGAGCGCCGCGGCGAGGATGAGCTTCCTCATGGTGGTGGTCTCCGGTTGGTGGGGTGGCCGCAGTCAGGCGGCCGCTACGTCGCCCGCCGGCTTCGGCGGGTCGAAGAGGGAGGCGATCGCCGCCGCGCCACCGACGACGAAGCGGTTGGCGACCAGCGGGGCGACGGGGCCCAGCACGGGGGCGAACTCGTCGGCGATCACCGCCTCGAGCCCGACCATGGCGATGCGGCTGGCACCGGTCAGAAGCGTAGAGCCGAGGCTGACGGTGCTCGCCGTAGCGATCGCGCCCTGTCCGGCGATCGCCGCGGCCGTCCCCTCCGCCTTGTCCGGAGCTGCGGCCTGCGCCGCCTTGCCGACGTCGAGGGCCTCGCCGACCAGGCGCTCGGCGTGGGTGATCTCCTCGAGCAGGTGCGGGGCGTCGGCGCGCGCGCGCGCCAGCAGGGCGCCCAGGACGCCCTTGGCTTCGTCGAACATCAGGATCTCCGGAGCCCGCAGCCGGCGGCGAGCGCGCCTGCCGCTAGGCGGCGGTTCGGGCGGGAGCGGCCGCGGCGACCACGCGCTCGAGCGCGGCGCGGTACTCCCAGATCATGTGGTCCTCGACCTGCGGGAGCTTGCCGGTCGTCAGGGCCGCGACGGTGGCGATCGCGTCGACCACCACCCGGTCCAGGAGGCCGCGGTCGCGCCGCAGGGCGACGTCCACACCCGGCAGCAGCAGGCGCGGGTCGCCGGTGTGCCGGAAACCCGCCGCCGCCGGCGGGACACCGGGCACCAGGTCCCTGTCGTGGACCACCCGGTAGTGCGGCACGCGCACCAGCGCGTCGAAGGCGCGCGTCGCGACCCGGGGCGAACCGAAGGTGTAGGCCGCCGCCACGCGGCGGCCCTCCAGCGCCGCGGCCGCGAGCTGGGCGACGGCGCCGCCCATGCTGTGCCCGGTCACGTAGAGGGGGAGGTCGTCCGGCAGGCCGGCGACCGCGGCCTCTGCGGCCGCGCGCACGCCCTCGAAGTCGGCCTGGAAACCCTCGTGGACCAGCAGGCCGGGCGGCCCTCCGTGCAGCGGGACGAGCCGCGCGTCCAGGTTGCTCTCCCACGCCTCGAAGCTGGCGGACCCGCGGAAGGCGAGGACGGCCAGGCCCGGCGCGCGGGCCAGGAACGCGTGCGTGCAGCCGGCCGAGAACGTCTGGACCAGGTCGAAGCCGCCGGGGCGCAGCAGCATCGCCAGCTCGCGCGCGCCGCCCGCCGCCTCGAAGGCGAAGTAGGCGAGCTCGGCGAAGTCGCACATGACCAGGGCGGTGCGGTCGGACCAGGGCTCTTGCAGCGTCGGCTCGATGTCGGCCGAGCCGGCGGCGAGGTCGCCTATCCGATCAGGGGCGTGGGCCAGGCGCGCCCTCACCGGCCGGCTCCCGCCAGCAGGTGCGCGGGGTCGCGGAAGAAGGTGTGGTGGCCGATCTGGGTGACGCGGATCGACGCCTTCGCCCAGGCGGGCTGCGCCAGCGCCAGGTTGTCATAGAGCACGGTGTCGGCCGTGAGCAGCGCGTAGGCGGCGCCGCCCTTCCAGCCGCCGGCCTGGACGGCCGCGCCGACGCGCGAGCACTCCGCCCAGGCGGCCGGGATCGCCTTGGCGGCCGCGAGCAGGCGCACGACCCGCGCCATCTCCGCCGCCGGCGTCGCCGCCACGCGCACGTAGCGGCCGGCGACGAAGTCCCACTCGCACCAGCTGAACTGGTTGTGAGCGCTGACCGTGCCGCCGATCGTGCCGTCGGACTTGTAGCGCATGGCCGTGCGGTTCAGGACCACGCGCGCCACGGCCGCCTTGCCGTCCGCCGGCTCAAGCATGGCCTCGTGGTAGATGCAGAGGGCGAGCCAGTCGGCGTCGGTCACTGGTCGTCGCCCGCGCTGTGGCCGAGGAGCTTGGCCTCGAGGCGCTCGACGCGGTGCGCCATGGCGTCGGAGCGCTTGTCCATGCGCGCGGTCCGCTCATCGAGCCGCGCCAGCGTGGCGACGAGTGAGCCGTCGGCGAGCGGCTTGGTCCGGTCGTCGAGCTGGCGGACCGAGGCGCTGGTGTCGGACGCCCAGGCGACGCCCACGCCGAAGTGTGCGACGAGGGCGACCGCCAGGCCGATTACGGCCGTCGACAGCTTGAGCGTAGGCGCACCTCCTCCGGAGGTGACGTCGGTGGTGGTCATGGGGGTGCTCCGCCGCGCGCGCGGGTGCGCGGCGGCCGACGATCGTGAAGCGCGGGCTGCATCGGCCGCGCGACGATGTCCGGAGCGGCGCCAGGCCGGTTCGCGACCGCAGCGGGCGGTCGCCTGGGCGCGGACGGCGGCCCAGATCAGGAGCTCGGCCGCGGGACGCGCCCGCGGCCGGCCGTTACGCGCCGGCGGGGTCCGCGGGCGTGAGCTTCGCCTCGGCGGCGGCGATCGCGGCGTCGAGCTTGGAGGTGTCGGCCCCGGCCGGGAGCTCCGAGCGGACCTCCTTCAGGTCGGCGAGCAGGGTTACGATGTCGGACAGCTTCACCGCGGTCGTCGCCTCGACGGGGTTGGGTACGGCCGTCCCCATCGGCGTCGGCCGGTCGGTCGCGCTCGCGGTCGACTGCGGATCGCCCAGCTGGCGCTTCAGCTCGGCCACGATCAGCGCCGCCCGGGAGGGGCCGCCGTTCACCGAGGCTCCCAGCGCGTGGAAGCCGAAGCGGTTCATCACGTAGGCGCAGGCCGCGCATGCTCGGCGCGCCTCGTCCGGGCAGTCGCTCCCGTTGCAGGACCAGTCATAGAGCCCCTCCACGGCCGCTTCGATGCGGGGCAGCTGCGAGCCCGCGCCCGGCAGCGGCCGGACCACCGCCAGCACCGGCTTTGGCATCTGGGAGCCGCAGTCGATCATCAGATCGTCCAGGAGGACCGCGGCGGCCACGTCGCCATCCGGCTCAGGCGGCGCGATGTAGGCGGGCGCGGCGGCGGCGGGCGCGGCAGGCACGAGTTCGGTCATGGCATGGAGCTCCTGAGCTTCAGGGGAGAGGGCGCGACGCCAAGCGCACTGGCGAGGCGAGCGCGCGTCCTAAGGGCGTGGAGAGCCACACGGACGTAGCGGCGACGCACGTCCTCGAGGTCGTCGAGGGGATCGGCTAGGGGCACGCCGTCGGCCGTCATGGTGGCGCAGAACGTGACGAGGTGACTGTCATCGACGCGGGCGTGGATCGGCGCGCCGGCGTCGTCGGTCGCTACCACCTGAGCGCGGCCCGCGTCGTCGCAGATCGATGCGGTCAAGCGCAACGTCTCTCGCCCGAAGGTCGTCAGCTCGGGAACCGGTCGAGTCTTGATCTTCACCACGACGCCCTGGAGTCGGTAGACGCGATCCTCATCGTTGAGTGGGTGCGTCACCTGGCCGGTGATGTCCTCGATGTCGGGCGCGAGCCGCGCGGCTGACACGATGTCGCTCATGGCACCTGCGCTCCCGTGTTGCCGCCGTAGCGCGGGCCGCCGCCGATCCCGCCGCCGCCGCCGCTTGGCGGCGTATAGGTCGGAGGCGAGTAAGTCGGAGCGCCTCCGCTCCCGCCGCTCGTGCTGGTCATCGGGGCCTGCAGCCCGATGGGAATGTAGTTATAGGCGTTGTTGACCATTGCGTCGGTAGCCGGCGGGGGTTGCAGGTCACACGCGCCAGTGCTGAGATTGTAGAAGACCCATGTTTCGCCACCGACGTTGCTGAACGTCTGACTGTTCCACGAATACTTGGTGCCGTTCGTGAGCGTGACGCTGCCTTGCGCGACGCTGATCTGGCCGACCCCGGGCGACGACAGCGGGTAAGGCGGAGAGTACACCGCCCCCGTAGCGGTGCTCATCGAATAGGGCGCTTGGCTCCCACCCGTGAGCCGGCTCTGCGTGGCGAGGGCTCCCTGTCCGCTGATGGCGCCGGCCACGTTGGCGCTTGTCACGTCCGCGCCAGCCTGGCGGGGCCAGTAGTTCGTGATGCTCTGGCCGTTGTATTGGTTAAAGAGGTAATCCGCCTTGATCGCCGGCCCGCCGTTGATAACGCCGGACATGAGATCGCGGAAGACCGCAGGCACATTCGTCAGGCCGTTATACCAATCTGCGAAGCTCTGCGTCGCCAGAGCACCTTGCCCACTGATACCCGAGGCGGTGTGTGAGCTCGTGATGTCCGCCCCCGACTGCGCCGGCTGCAAGGCGCTCACCGTCTGTCCGTTCGGATACTGCACCTGACCCGTCGGCAAACTCCCCGCCGTCTGCGTCGCCAAGTTGACGGTGGAAGACGTCGCAAGCGCGCTCTGGCCTGTGATCGAGGCGGCGACGTTCGCCCCCGTCTCGTTGGCGAGCCTGGACGACGGCCCCGAGCTGTAGGGAGGCGCGGAGGTCTGTCCGGGCGACACCTTCGCCATGAACGGCTGGGCGGCGAAGGAGCTGACGTTCCCGGTGCAGCCGGCGGGCACGATGACCCGGACCACCATGAAGGCGTGGAAGACGCCGCCCGGGATCGTCACGAAGCCGCCGACCCGGCTGTAGTGGCCCTGGATGTCGCCGTTCGAGCTGTAGGGGTCGTTGCCCGTGCCGCCCGAGCCCGCCACCGCCGACCACACCAGGTTGCCGAAGGGGTCGATGCCGTAGACGATCACCTGACAGCTGCTCGCGCCGTTGGCGTAGGCGCACATGGCGGAGGCGTAGTAGGTCTCGCCGCCGTTCACCTGGACGGCGTGCTTGTTGACGTGGGTGGAGCTGGTGTCGTTGTTCAGGAGCGTGCTGAACACGTCCACGTAGCCGCCGGCGGTCAGGCTCTTCCCGCTGGGCGCGTAGACCTGCGCTACGTTGTAGTAGCTGTTCAGGTTCTGGCGGACGAAGCCGCCGCTGAAGCTGTCGTAGCCCGTCCCGAAGTTCGCGGCAGGGTAGAGGAAGTCGCTGTCCAGGATCTGGTTGCCGCCGCTGGTGGCGACGTTGGCGTTGGCGACCTGGGTGGGCGTGAGCGAGGTGTTCGCCGCCAGCGCGCTCTGGCCGCTGACCGCCGAGGCGATGTTCACGGCCGTCTGGTCCGCCGCGCGGTCCGGCGGCCCGGGGACGTAGTTGGGCGGCGAGACCTGGTCGCTGGAGACCTTCGTCAGCATCACCTGGCCGCAGTAGCCCTGGCCGCCCGCGTTGGCGGGGATGTCCACCCGCACCAGCAGCGTCACATACCAGGCGCCGCTCCCGACGGTGTAGAAGCCGCCCACGCGGCTGTAGTGGCCCTGGAGGTCGCCGTTGCCGGCGTACTGGTCGTTCGCGACGCCGCCGGTGCCCAGCACCACCTCGCCGACGATCGTTCCGTTGTAGCTCCAGAAGACGGCGTGGACTTCCATGTTCGTCGCGCCGCTCGTGAACGAGCACATCGCCGAGCCGTAGATCCGGTCGCCCGCGTTCACCTGGAGCGCGTAGCGCTGCAGGTTGTTGGCCGAGTTGCCCGGCAGCGTGTGCAGGACGTCGAACACGCCGCCCGTCGAGGAGGCCTGCGACGTGTAGGCGTAGGCGTAGGGCTGGATCCCGTAGGCGTAGTTGCGCTGGATCGAGCCGCCCGTTCCGCCGAGGCTGTCGTAGCCCGGGCCGAAGCAGGTCAGGCCCTGCCTGAACTCGCTGTCCACCACCGCATTCCCGGCGCTGGTCTGGACATTCGAGTTGAGGACCTGGGCGACCGTCTGCGTCGCCGTGGCGAGCGCGCCTTGGCCCGCCACGGAGGCGGAGACGGCGTTCGCCGTCTTGTCCGCCGCCACGGTCGCCGGCTGCAGGAGCTGCGCCGTCTGACCGTTCGTGTAGCTGACCGAGCCGGCCGGCAGCGCGCCAGAGACCTGCGAGCTCAGGCTGACGCTGCCGGTCGTCTGGGTGCCGAGGTTGACGCTGCTGAGGGTCGCGAGCGCGCCCTGGCCCGAGATCGCTGAGGCGACGTTGGAGCCGGTCTGGTCGGCGGTCCGGTCGGTGGCACCCACCTGGTAGGGCGGCGCGGCGGTCTGGCCCGCGGCCACCTTGGCGAGGAACGGGCGCGCCGCGGCGGCCTGGCAGTCGCCCGTGCAGCCGGCCGGCACGTTCACCCGGGCGAGGATCGTGGCGAAGCGGGCGCTGATCGGCACGGTCACGAAGCCGCCGACCCTCGTAAACCACCCGTCGATGTCGCCGTTCAGGCCGTAGAAGTTCGGGTCGGCGAGGAAGCCGCCGGTGGCGATCGCCGACGAGGGCAGCGCCGCGCCGTTGACGTCCCACCACTCCACCCAGACGGAGACGCCCGTGGCCCCGTGGCCGTAGAGGGCGTGGACCGAGGCGTAGACGGTGTCGCCGGGGGTGACGACCGCACCGTAGCGGAGCAGGTAGCCGAGACCCTGGTCCTGGCCAGGGTTCGTCTGGAAGATGTCGAAGACCTGCGCCGCGGCGGGCGATCCCGCGCCGCCGGGCAGCTTCGCCTGGATGTAGTTGCCGTAGCCGCCGCTGTTGGCGGAGCGCAACGGGGTGACCGTGGTGGTGGAGTAGCCCGGCCCGTAGGCGAAGCCGTTCCGGATCATGCCGCTGTCGACGATCAGGTTCGAGCCGAGCGCCACGTTCGCGTTCAGCACGGCGGCGACCGTGGTTGGCGTGGTGGCCAGCGGGCCCTGGCCGGCGAGGGACGCCGCCGTGTTCAGCGAGGTGACGTCGGCGCCCGCCTGGCCCGGCTGCAGGTTCTGGACCGTGATGCCGCCGGCGTAGGTCACCGAGCCCGCCGGCAGCGAGCCGGTCACCTGCGAGGTCAGGCTGACCGAGCTCGCCGTGGCGAGCGCGCCCTGGCCGGCGATCGCCGACGCCACGTTGGTGGACGTCTGGTCCGCGTTCGGGACGCCGACGCCCGGCGTCGCAGCGGCCAGCTCCGTCGCCCCGGCCTGCGCGATCCTGAGCATGGGCGCCTGGATCGTCAGCGACGCGGGACCTGCCCCGCTGGTGAACGCGATCACGTCGAGGGTGGCGTAAGCGGCGTTCGCCGGGGCGACGGTGAAGCCGCCCGGCCGGATCATGGCCGCGATGCCCCCGGCCGAGTTCGAGAAGGCGGAGAAGTCGGTGATAAACGGTGCGATCTCTTGCGGAACGATCGACGAGCCGTTCTTGTCCCAGAAGTAGACCTCAGCGTTCACGCGCGAGACGTTGGCGCAGACCGCGTAGGCGCTGGCCTCGATCTTGTCGCCGGGCTTGCACGGCAGGGCGTAGGACCGGACTTCCTGCTCGTTGGCTGCAATCGCATGGCCGCCGTAGCCTTGACCGATCGCGAACTCCTTGCCGGCCGCGGGCGTGCCGCTGGTGGCGCGCTGCAGCGCCCCCTTGCCGTTGAGCAGCACGCGCTGCGCCGCGCCGCACGAGTAGGTCTCGTCGTAGTTCTGGCACCAGAAGGCGCTGACGAACTGGAAGTCGGTGTCGATGAGCGCGTTGCCGCCCGTCGCCGCCGCCAGGTGCACGCCGTCGACGATCTGCTCTTCCTGCTGGATCGTCAGGTCGCCCGTGACGATCGGTGAGGCGTCGGTGCCGAGCTCGAGCCTGTCTCCGGGGATGCCCCGCACTGAGACGTAGCGGACGCCGACGACGAAGCCCGCCTGCGCCGGCAGCCCGGTGAGCTGCGTCTGCACGGCGACGTCGTACTGCAGGTCGATCGGCACGGCCTGCGACCACACCGTCGATCCCGGGAGCCGGTAGTCGATCAGCGCCCGCGAGACGTTGGGATTGGTGGGCGTCCCCGTGACCAGGATCACTGGCGCTGTGGTGCCGTCGCCGCCGGGCAGCTCGCCGCCGATCGCCAGCCAGTCGGCCTCGAGCGGGGCCGGGATGTTGAAGATGTCGATCCCGGTCAGCGCCGGGATGGCTGGCGGGCTCGCCGTCTCGCCGAGGGCGAAGGCGTGCTTCCCGTCCGTCTCGGAGCGCAGAGTCAGCGTGCAGACGAAGGTGGACGGGTCGACCGTCCGGCTCAGGATCAAGCACTTCTGGTTGTTCAGCCCGTATTCGGGCTCGTTGACCGTGATGCAGTCGCCCGGCCGGTAGCCCATCCAGCGCGGCTTGCAGGGCAGCGTGATCGGTCCGAACTCGCGCCCGTTCTCGATGTCGTAGCGCGCCAGCGTCGCCGCCTGGTCGGCCGACTGGCAGAGCGTGTATTCGACCTCCTTGGAGCGCTGGCCGCCGTCGTGTGCGAAGTAGGCCGTGACCTGGATCGGCGCGGCGGTCGGGACGATGTTCCAGCCCTGCGCCTCCTCGCGGTAGCGCGGCCAGATGGTGTTCGGCGCGGCCCGCGCGGACTGGATCGCCGCGATCGCCACGTCGCCGATCACGTCCGCTCCGGTCAGGGTGTCGAGGCTGACCTTCGGCGCATCGACCAGGCACGAGATCTTCGCGCCGAGCGGGATGGGCTGGCCGGAGCCGGCGTTCAGGATGGCGCGCAGCACGTCGCGCTTTCCGTCGGTCGAGTAGATCACGCCGCCGCAGGTCCAGCCGTGGCTGTCGGCGACGTTGGCGCCCTCGACGAAGGCCGCGACGTCGATGGCCGCCACGGGGGCATGCAGCCCGACCGTCTTCCGGCCGTTCGCGGTCCGGCCGATGCACCAGGTCAGGCCATGGATGTAGGGGTTCTGGCTGTAGGCCCAGGTCGTCTCGTCGCCGGCGCGCTGCGGCCCGGAGCCGCCGGGGTAGGTGCTGTCGAGCCGCGGGTCGTAGGCGCTGACGCCCTCGACGACGACCAGCGGCTTGACCTCGCCCGCCGGATACTTGGCGGTGTCGTACTCCATGCTCATGATGGTGTGCGACAGGCCAGAGAGCAGGCAGCTCGCGGTCCAGGTGGACGGGATGCCCGAGTGGTTGGCCGGGGTGTCCTTCGACCCCGTGTTCGTGAAGGTGATGTGCTGGCCGGGCTGGGGCCCGAGGCTCGACTTCCACCACAGGCGGTTCTGGTAGAACGACGTCGAGCCCGGGCCCGTCACCTGCGTGTTGACCGCGTGCGCCTGGGTCGTCGCGCTCTTCAGCGAGAACTCGGTCCCGACCGAGTAGACGGTGTCGATCGTCAGCGTCTCACCGCCGACGGTGATGGACTGGCCGCCGCCAAAGTTCTGAACGGAGGCGACGGGCAGCACCGTCGCGCCGGCTGGGACCGCCTGGGAAAGCGACGTCGTCGGCGAGCCCGCGCCCGCGCCCTCCCCGCCGTCGGCCGTGAAGCTCACCGCGACGTCGTTCGCGGTGAACCCGGAGACGGACTTCACGGGCCCGGCGCACGACAGCACCGTGGTGACCAGCTCGTACTTGTTGTTGTCGCCCGAAACGTCCTTGAGGACGATCGAGCCGGACGTTCCGGTTCGCCCGATGAGGTAGGGGACCGGCGCCGTCGGGTCGGCCTGCCAGTCGATCTGCGTGCCGGCGGCCGTCTGGCCCACTTTGGGCGCGGTCAGGACGGTGGCCACCTCGAGCGCACCGATCGACAGCAGCGCCGGCGTGAGCGCCATCACCGCGCCCTCGATCGCCAGCTGGCCGAGCACGCCCACGCCGACCGCCGACGCTGCGCCGGCAGCGATCGCGCCGGCGGCCGCGCCGACCGTCGCGACGGCGGTGGAGATCGCCCCCACGACGGCGGCGGCGGCGGCGGCGACCATGGGCATGCGCTCAGGTCCTCCAGGCGGTCAGGAAGCGACGCGGCGCGAGCACGCGCGCCTGGTCCGTGTGGAAGCCGAGCACCCGGCCGTTACCGAGGGCTACGCACAGGGCCGGTGCGCCGTCCTCGGCGGGCAGCGCCACCAAGTCGAGCGGCAGGGTGGCCGCCGGCGGGATGCGGTCGAGGCCCTGGCCGTCGAGGGCCTGCTCGAGATCCGCGTAGCCCAGCCGGCGGAGCGCGCGCACCGACCCCGCCGGCGAGGTGTAGCGCTGGGCGTCCTCGAGCTGCGAGGAGCGGCCGCGCTGCAGCAGGGCGGCGTGCGCCAGGCGGGCGCAGTCGCGCTCCCCCCAACGGAAGGGCGCCGCGATCCAATCGGCCAGCAGGGCCTGCGCGCCCGCGACGCGCCGCTCGAGGTCGGTCGGCTCGCGCATCAGAACGGCTGCAGGGCCAGGCCGGACACCCCGCCGATCCCGCCGAAGCCGCTGCCGCCCGAGGCGGCGGTCCCGGTCGACGGCGCCGCGGTCGCCGCTGGCCGCGGCGCGTTCGAGCCCCAGGGCAGGTGGTCCAGGACGGAGGTGACACCGTAAAGGCCCGTGTCGCCGGGCCAGATCGACTGCTGCCAGGCGTCGCAGAGGCGCACGCCCTCGTCGTCGGCGAACATGGTGTCCCAAGCCGAGGTGATCGTCAGCTCGACGCTGCGACCGCCGCCGCGCCCCGCCGGGATCTTGAGCGTCGGGACGTCCACCGAGCCGTAGAAGCGCAGGTCCGGGTCGGCGACCGGCAGGCCTGTCGTGCGGTCGATCACGCCCACCCAGAGCGAGAAGGCGGCGCCCTGCATGGCCGGGGAAGCCAGCGCCGCGGCCGCCGTGTTCGTGGGCGTCAACAGCGTCAAGGTCAGCGAGGGCGCCTCGCCGTCCACCCCGTCGGCGAAGGCGGTCAGCGTCCCCAGGACGCCGTAGACAAGATCGCGGCCCAGGAAGGTGTTCCCGCCGAAGGTCACCATGCCCGCGCCGTCCAGGAGCCGGATCGGCCCCGTGGGCGCGTCGAGCTCCACGGCGCCGAAGGCCAGGACGGAGGACGCGGAGAACCCGGCGTCCAGGGCGGGGCTGAACGTGGTCATCGATCCTCGGTCAGCTGGAAGTCGAGGGTGGTGAAGCGCTTCAGCGCGTGGCGCCAACCGGTCGGGCCGTCCGCGTAGCCCTCGATGATCGGGGCGGCGAAACTCAGCGTCGCGCCGTTCGGGGGCGCCGTGCGGAGCATCGGCGCGATGGAGAGCTGCGTCGCCCCGGCGGCCGCCGGCTGGGTCGCCATGTGCAGGTAGGAGTGGCCGTCCGCGCCGTTGAAGGAGAAGTAGGCCCCCACCAGCACGGGGTGGTTCAGCGCCGTGACGTTCAGCAGCGTGCCCGCCTGGCCCCCGGCGGACACGTTCGCCGACGCCGCCGTGCCGCCCAGGGCCGGCTGCGGCCACGCCAGGCGGAGGGTGTCGCCTTCCGCTTCGGCCTGGGCCAGAGCGGCCACCCATACCGCGCCACAATCGGCGTCCAGCTGCGGCAGGCTCACCTTGACGGTGTGGCGCGATCCGAGACGGCGCATGCGGGTCACGGGGCCGCCCAGCGCCGGCGTCAGGTCCGAGCCGAAGCTCAGGATTTGCGGCTGGATGTCCGCGGTGAGCGGCAGAGCGGGCAGGCTGATGGGCATCCGGCCTCCCGACGGGGTGGGTGGAGATCGCGGGTCAGGTCAGGGCAGCATCTGGCGCTGGCGGCGCGTGAGGTCGGCCGGCACCTGCTGGCGCGAGCCGGCGATCGCCCGGGCGACCCCCTGATCGACAGCGTGCGTAACGTGGTCGAAGGAGAAGGCGCCGCCGGCGTTCACGGCGACGTGGAGGTAGGTGTCGCCGCCGCCGGCGACCGGGCGCGCGGCGCTGAGGCCCGCCAGACCGCGGATCACGTTGTTGGGTGTGACGGCCGCGCCCTTCGGCAGGTCGACGATCTCCGGGCCGCTCTCGCCCACCCAGGTCGGGCCGCCGGTCGAGACGCCCCCGCCCGCCTTGTGCGGCGCCGTCCCGAAGATCGAGCCCAGGAACGATGTGCCGGTCAGGTCGCCGAACACCGCCAGCTCCGCCTGCTTGGCGAGATACTTGATCGCGTCGGCTTCCATCTGGGCGAAGATCGTGTGGAACACGTCGCCCATGCTCTTGCCGTTGATGATCGCCTCGGCGATCCCGCTGTTGAAGTCGTCGATGCCCTTCACGGCGGCCGACTGGAGCGACTGGCCGACCTGCTGCGACGCCTGCTGGCCCTCGCGCACCCACTTGTCGAACGGCGACGCGGTGTCGTAGTCGATCTTCTTACGCTGGTCGTCGAAGCCCTGCTGCGAGACCTTCGTGTCGCGGTCGTAGTTCGTCCGGAGCTGCTTCAGCTGGGCGAAGGCGTCCGGGCTGGAGAGGTCCACCTTCGCCGAGTCGGCGTCGTACTTCCCCTCAAGGTCGTGCTGCGCCTTCTGCTGCTGGAGAGCGAGGATCGCCAGCGCCGCGGTCCGCTGCTGAGCGATCGTCAGCGCGTACTGGCTCTCCGCCTGGGCGTGGGTGATAGCGGCCTCCGACACCTTGTCGTAGGCGGCCAGACTCTCCTCGATGCGCTGCGCGGCGGCGTCCAGCGCGACCTTCTCGCGCTTGTAGGCGAGGTCCGAGTCGATGGTCTGCTGGCGGATCGCGGCCGCCTGCGTCTCCTTCGCCGCCGCGGCCTTCAGGGTGGCGAGCTGCTCGGCGCTCGCCGCATCCTTCTTCGCCTTGGAGACCCGCACCTCCTCCGCGTGGATGGCGTCCAGCTTGCTCCTGAGGTCCGCCGCCACCTGCTCGGACTGCGCCCGGGCCTCCTGCTCGGCGTTCGACGTGGCGAGCGCCTGGCGCCCGTTGATCGTCCAGGCCTCCGCTCGCTTCGATGCGGCGTTGGCCGCCGCGCGCACGGCCTCGGCGTAGGACTTCTCCGCGGCGTCCGCCTTCGACTGCGCTTGGCTGTCGAAGGTGTCCGTCTGGTCCTGCGGGCCGGCCTTCTCCTTCTTCGGGCGGGGGTCCCACCGGCGCTGCAGGCGCGCGATGTGCTCCTCGCCCTTCTTGATGTCGAGATCGGCGACGGCGCGCTCGGGATCGTTGGGGGCGAGCTTGTCGCGGTACTCGCGGCGCCCCTTGATGGCGGCCTGCAGGTCCTCGATCTGGTCCGCCATCGGGTCGAGCTTGGCGTGCAGGTCGTGCTGGATCCGGCTGTCCCGGTTGTCCCCCTGCCCCCTGTTGTAGGCGCCCTGGCCGGCGATCTCCTTCTGCAGAGCCGCGATCTGGCGGTCGATGCCGGCGATCGTGGCCGAGCTGTCCGGCGCGGCGACGTCCATGGTGCTGCCGTCGGGCAGGGTGACCCGCCGATCGCCCGACTTCGACTCGGCGACGAGCTGCGCCCGCTTCGCCTGCAGCTCGACGAGCTTGCCGGCGGAGTCGGTGTGCACCAGGGCGTTCAGGAACTGCCCCAGCTTGTCGATCGTGCCGCCGATGAAGCCGGACAGGTCCGCGAACTTCTGGCCGAGCTCGGTCAGGTGCGGCTTGGCGCGGTCGGTCGCGCCGCCGATGGCGTCGATGAAGCGGGCGACGGCCTCCGTCCGCCTTCCCTGCTCGTCTAGCAGCTGGATGTGGCGGATCTGCTCCTCGGAGAGGTTCAGGATCCCGTTGCCAAGCGTCTCGACGCCCTTCCCGGGCTCAGCAAGCGCGCTGGCCAGCGTGTGCAGCGCCTCGGGCACCTTCTCGCCGGACATGGCGGCGAAGCGCTCCACCAGGCCGACCGCCTTCTCCATGCTGCCCGAGCTGACGCCGGCGCGCAGGAAGGCGGCCTCGGCCTGCTTGGCGAAGGCGACGGACCCCTCGCCGGCGGCGGCCGTGGCGTAGGCGATCCGGTTCAGGTCGCCGATCGTCTCGCCCGACGCCGCGCCGAGGCCGATCATGGCGCGGCTGAGCTCGGCGTTCGCCTTGGCGGCGCTCATTCCCGCGTAGATGACGCCGCCCAGGACGGCCGCGAGCGCGAGGAAGCCGGCCAGTGCGGGCGGAAACGAGCGGCCGAGCGCCGCTAGGCCGCCGCCCAGACCGCCCTGCCCGCTCGAGAGCGCCTGGTAGGCGCGGCCGCCCTCCATCGTCAGGACGCGAAGCGGGCTGGCCCCAGCCGACATGGCGTCCCACGCCGAGCGCGCGACGTGCTGCAGCTCCATGAGCTGGCCGCGGTTCAGCTTGCCGATCGCGTCGTCAGCGTCCTGCGCGCCCTGGCGCGCATGGCCCCCGAACTTGCCGAACGCCTTCTTGCCGGCGTCATCGTAGGTCTTCTGGATGTCCTCGGAGTTGCTGCGCACCACCTTGAGCGCGTCGGCGGTGTCCTTCCGCAGCTTCGTGATGTCGCTGGACATCTGATAGACGAGCCGCTGGAGGTCGTCGGCCATCGTTCACCTCCCCCGGTCAGCCTTCACCCCGAAGAGCCGCCTCGAACTGCTCGACGGTGGGCGCGCCCGGCCCTCCCTCCACTGGCGACGCGGCGTGGAAGCCGTCGTAGCCGGCTATGGCGACTCCGAGCTCCCAGAGGCTGAGTTCGTCGACCTGGCGCGGCGAGAAGCCCGCGCGCGCCGCGGCTTTGTAGAGCTCGCCGAAGCGGAGCTTGCCCCGGGGGAGCGCGGTGCGCCGCTCTCCGTCTCCCCCACGGGCTCCCCCGGTTCGTCAGGCACCCCGGACACCGCGGCGAGCAGGATCGAGAAGGCGAGCTGCAGGTTCTCCCGCGGCGGTCGGCGGTCGAAGTACTCGACCGTCAGCGCCGACGCGGACAGGTGGTCCATGCCGCCGCCGAGCAGCCCCTGGAAGATCGGCTCGCGCACGTCATCGATGCGCCAGCGGCCCACCAGGCCCGCCATCATGGCGGCCAGCGGCCCGAGGTCGCGCTCGAGCGCGGTGACCGACGGCGCCATGCGCGCGAGGATTTCCTCCGGCCCCGCGTCGCACTTCGCCTGAACCGCGCGCAGGCCGCCGGTGGGCAGGAAGAAGCGGCGCTCCTCCCCCGCCCACGGGACGGTGATGGATTGCAGCGACGCCATCGTCAGGCGTGGGCGGCGCTGGTGACCGCGTCGGCCTGGTCGAAAGCCAGCGAGCAGGTGACGTTGTCGCCCTTCTTCGAGCCCGTGATCGCGAAGCTGGTCAGGACATAGGGGCCGGTGACCAGCAGCGCGCCCGCGATCGAGCCGACATTGACCTTGATGTTGATCGGCTGGCCCGCGAGGAGCTTGTCCATGTAGACCTTGGCGGTCAGCACATCGAGCATGCCGTCCCCGGCGATCTTGCTGTCCGTGGACGTGACGGTCCGCGTCGTCTTCATGGGCTTGGTCTGGTCGGTGCAGTCGGGCACCTCGTTCGCCGTGGCGTTGGCCGTCGCGGTGAAGCTGCGCTGCGTGTTGATCAGGCAGGGGTGGGCGAAGTTCTCGGGCGTCTGCCCGTCCCCGAGCTGGACGAGAAGGAGGACGGAGTCGATCGCGCCTGCATACGTGTCACCGGCCATGGCGGTTCTCCTGGTGGGCTTGGAGCCCGGTTGGGCCTCAGCCGGCGGGCTGCAGGCGGATGCGGAAGGTCAGGACGGAGTGGGCGACGAGGCCCTTGGGGTCGGTGGCGTCGCCGTCCGTCCCGTGGTGCGCGTCCTCGAGGATGGCGCTGATCACCGACCAGCCCGCCGGCGCCCACGTCGGGCCGGCGGCGGGCGCCACGACCGCCGCGACGGCGGCGGCGAGCGTCTTGGCCGTCAGGCGCGCCATCGCGTCCGAGGCCCACACGTGCACGGTCTCGTAGTCGAGGCCGCTGGAGAGGCAGCCGTTGTTGTCGGGGACCCACTGCGACTGGCCGATCTCGACCAGCGGG
The DNA here is from genome assembly GCA_964242255.1 of uncultured Caulobacteraceae bacterium. Classification (GTDB taxonomy): domain Bacteria; phylum Pseudomonadota; class Alphaproteobacteria; order Caulobacterales; family Caulobacteraceae; genus JASLDZ01. The sequence goes on from CAXTCO010000001.1 coordinate 50,911, forward strand.
TAGGGCGCGCCCTGCGCCGCGATCGGGTCGCGGATGCTCGCCGCCGCCAGCGCCTGGGCGCCCGTGAGGGCGGCCGCGAGCGCCACCTGCACGGCCTCGGTGGGATCCATCAGGCCGTCTCCGCGATCATCTTCACCGCCTTGTTCGACGCGGCGCGGACCCGGGCGTTGATCGAGGCCTTCCGGGCCCGGATCGTCGGGAAGAAGAAGGGCTGCGCGCGCGTGCCGGGGTGCGTGCGACCGGCGACGCGGCTAGGCCTACCCTTGGAGCTGATCTTCTCGCCCGTGGTGGTGGCCCGCGTGCCCCACTCGACCCAGGGACCCCAGAACGCCAGCGCGTCGCCGGCGTAGACCGAGAAGAGCAGGCCCTTGTCCGTCAGCGCCCGCCGCAGGTTGTCGCCGCCCTGGGCGGCCGAAGCGGTCGCCTTGCCGGAGGCCCGCCCCATGGCGCCGGCCGGCGGCTCGCCGGCGCAGTAGTCGATCGTCCCCGCCAGCTGGCCCGTCCGGCGCGGCACCCGGGCCTCGATGACGTCTGCTAGCTCGTAAGCCGCCTGCTCGAGCGCCTCGCCCTGGGCCGCCACAACCGCGTCCGGAAGCGCAGCGATCTGACGCAGGAGGCGGTCGAGGCCGTCAACCCGCGTCGTCATCGACCCGTCCGCCGCTCTCCGCCTGGGCGAGGATCCAGCGACGGCGGCCGTCGGGGTCCGCGACCCACTTGAGGGCGAAGAGCTCGCCCGTGGCGGCGTCCACCGCGCGGTCTGCGGAGGTCAGGGAGGAGGTGAGCGAGTCGTGGCGGACCCAGAGGTCGTAGGCGGCCTCGCCTTGGATCCTGCCGGCGACCGTCGCCTCTCCACCCCGCGTCGGCTCGACCTTGCCCCAGCGGGTCGCCGCCGCCGCGGCCGCGGCCGGGCTCGCGGGCGGCGTAGCGGTGCAGATGATCGGCGCCCAGGCGCCCTGCGGGTAGCCGCCGACGGGCGCCTGGGCGACCAGGCGTTCGAAGCGCAGGCGGCGGCGCAGCTCACCCGCGTGCGGGAGGTTCCAGGCCATCGGCGAGCTCCTGGCGGGTCGGAGCGGGGATGGCGCGGGCCGCGGCGGCCGCGATCGCCTCTTCGGCGCACGCGCGCTTCACGTTCAGCCGCATCCCCGCCTTGTAGGCGGTGTGCCAGGGGCCGGAGCGGGGCCAGTCGAAGTCCCGCTCGAACACCACCCAGGCCAGGGCGTCAGCTCCAGCGGAGCGGGCTGAGCAGCTGCTCCACGCCGAAGGGCAGCGGGGTCGAGCTGTCGCGCGCCTCCACGCCGACCACGGCCTCGCGGTTCGCGTAGAGGTGGCTGACCAGCAGCTTGCAGGCGTGCTGCGCCCGGGCGGGCACCGTGGTCGGGTCGCCGGTGACCACCATGGTGATCACCAGGCGCTCCGCGGCGTCGCCCAGCAACGGCCAGATCACGCCCCAGCGCCGATGCAGCTCGCGCGTCTCGCCTGACGGCCGGTCCCAGTAGAGGGACGGGTCGAGGATCTGCGTCGAGCCGTCCAGCGCGGCGTAGCGCACCTGGCCGATGGCCAGCACGCCCGCCGCGTTGGTCGCCCCGGCGATCGGCAGCCGCAGGCCGTGCGCCCAGTCGTGGAGCACCCACTCGAGCTGCTGCGCCAGGAAGCGGCGCTGGACGTCCTGCTCGATCAGGTCTCCCGCCGCCAGGATGACGGCGCTGATCAGGTCGTCCTCGTCGTCGGTGTCCACCCGCAGGTGGGCCTTTGCGTCGACGAGGCTGATCAGGCCGCCCGCCGGCGGCGAGACGACCCGGACCGTCACGACCTAGTTCACCACCTGGGTGACGGTCGCGGCGTTGTTGTCCGACCCCATGCCGAAGTGCTGGTCCACGCCCAGCACCGTCGCGGCCACGAAGGCGGCCGCCACGGCGGGGGTCACGGTCAGCCGCACGAACCGGAAGCCGTTGTTGATGTCGAGCTCGGCCGCCTTGACGTTGATCAGGGCCTGCGTGGAGCTGCCGGCGCCGGCCTGCGTCACCTGGGTGATGGGCGTGGTCGCCACGTCCTTCGTGCCCGTGCCGTTGGCGTCGGTCGCCTGCTGGAACTTGGCGTCGACGGTGCCGCCGGCGGCGATGGCGCCCGCCTGCACGACGGCCATGGCCTTGTGGAACGACGCCATGTCGATCCAGGGCGTGGAGACGGCCGCGTTGGCCGACTGCGGGTCGATGACGCCGGCGACGGCGATGCGCTGCGACGGCTTGAGCGAAGGCCACATGGCCGCGCCTCCTGGTGCTGTGGTGAGGGGGAGAAAAGGTCCGGCGGACTCGCCGCCGCCGGCCGGCTACTCGTGCTCGGCCCGGCCGAAGCCGGGGCCGACGGTCAGGCCCGGGTGGCGAGCGTGACGAAGTGCGACTTGGTGGTCGCGCCGTTCGCCGGCTGAACGGGGGCGCTCAGGTAGGGCTGGCCGGTCAGGCGGAACAGCCAGCGGAAGGCCGTCAGCGCCTGGTCGAACCAGAGGTGGATGGACGAGTCGAACGAGGGGCCGCCCGTCTTGTTGGCCGAGTAGTAGCCGCTCATGTTGACGCAGCTGATGTCGCCCGTGGTGCCCAGCGTCTGCGCGTGCTCGGTGAAGAGCACCGGGTAGCCGAACAGATAGCCGTCCGTCGGGTCGCCCTCGAGGGGGCGATTGTTCGGCAGGTAGGCCGGCAGGTTGGTGTTGGGGATCACCAGCGTGATCAGCTGGGGCAGGATGTCGGGGTTCACCAGCCACAGCGGACGGCCGCCCTGGCCGCGCAGCACGCGGGCGAGCATGTTCGCCAGGTTGGAGACGGTGATGGTCTTCGCCGCCTGCCCGCCGTCTTTGGCGACCGTGATCAGCGCCTTGGCCTTCATGAACCCGAGCGGCTTCCCGACGCCGTCGCCGTACATCACGGAGTCCGACGCCTTCCAGGCGATGGCCCGGCCCGCCTGCACGGTCAGCCGGTTCTGCAGCATGCCGGCGTCGGACAACACCTCGCTCGACGCCGCGCAGAAGGCGAACAGCTCGTGCAGCGTCATCATCTCGCCGGTGAGCGAGAGCTTGGAGGGGAGCATCTGGGTCCCCTCGGCGCGCCACGCCGCCTGCACGCCGGCCGCGCCCCAGGGCGTGGTCTCATCCTTCGGCTTGATGGTGGCGTTGCCCTGGATCGGCTCCGGCTGCGACATGCCGAACAGGTCGGTCTGCTCGAAGGCGATCTCCCAGACCTGGCGGGAGTACTCGGGCGGCACCAGGAAGCCCTCGCCCGAGGTCCCGGCGTTGGCCTGGTAGGAGCCCGCCGGGGCCGTCGCGGTGAGGCGCGCGTCCACGTTGCCGCCCACCATGCCGCGCACCGCCGTGGCGAACTCCGACATGCTCCGGAAGCCGCCCGTGGTCTCCGGGTTCGGCTCCGACGTGCGGCCGGCCGCGCCGGCGGCACGGGTGGGGGCGCCGAACAGGGCGCCGCGGCGCGACTGCGCCTCCTGGGCCTCGATCTGGCCGTCGAGGGTGGTGACCTCGGCCTCCAGGCCGTCGATCTCCGCGCCGAGGGTCGTCAGCTCGGTCTCTTCGGTCTCGGTGCGGGTGGTCTGGGCGGCCAGCGCGTTGTGGCGGGCCAGGGCGGTGCGGCCACGCGTGGCCTTCGCCGCGCGCTCTGCGCGCAGCTCCTTCAGCGTCTTCGGCATGGAGCCTCTCGTCAGGGGTGGGGCCGGGCGCAGGGTCGCCCTGCCCTGCGCCCGGCGCGCAGGGGGCGAAGCGGTCGGGCAGCAGGCCGCGCGCGGCGGCCCGGGCCGTCAGTCGTCGAGGTCGCCGGCGAGCTCGCGGGCGATGTCGTCGAAGTCGATGTCCACGACGAGCGGCGGCTGGCCGACCGGCGCGGCGGCGAAGCGCACCACGCTCTGGCCGTCGGAGCCGGCGGCGATCGTGTCGACGCGGGCGAGGTTGACCAGGACCACGGCGTCGCCCTGGGGCAGCCGCACGAAGGGGCTGAAGCGGCGAAGGCCGGCCGACGGGTAGGCGCGGGCGTCGGAGGTCTCTGCGGCGTTGTCGGCGACCTGACCGGTCGTGGGCGGGGCGGCGTCGGCGGCGTCGGGCATCGGGGCTCCTGTGGGGCTTAGGCGAAGGCCAGGGCCGACCGCTTGCGGACGGCGCCGGACTTGGTGCGCAGGCTCGACACGACGTCGGCCATCGTGCCGATGCGGTCGGCCATGCCGAGCCGGACGGCCTGGTCGGCGCCCAGCATCCGCCCTTTGCCGAAGGAGCTGCGAACCGTGTCGGGGCTGACCTTGCGACCCTGGGCGACCTCGGCGACGAAGCGCGCCATCTCGGCGTCGGCCTGGGTGCGGACGTAGTCCTGCGCCTCCTCGCTGAGCGGGGCGAAGGGCGAGAGCTCGGCCTTGTAGGGGCTGTCGGTGGAGACGATGTCCGTCACCTTCACGCCGGCGTTCGACAGCATGCCGGAGACGTCGAAGTGCTGGCCGCGGACGCCGATCGAGCCCGCCTCGGCCGAGGGCGTCATCCAGATCTGCGAGGCCTGGCTGCCGATGTAGTAGCCCGCCGACGCGAGGCAGGTGTCGACGAGGCACACGACGGGCTTGATCGCGGCCACGTCGCGGACGACGGCGGCCGACTCCGGCGTGCCCGCGACGGTGCCGCCGGGCGTATGGGCGTCGATCACCACCGCGCCGACGTCGCCGTTCGCACCCGCCGATCGCATGCGCTGCTGGAAGGCGGCGTGGCCGCCCTTGGGCGTCAGCGCGCCCTGCAGCGGCACCACGGCGATCGACTTGGGCGTCTCGGGCTGCGCCCGGTCGGGGCGGCTGGCGCCCAGGCGCTGGAAGTCGACGGCGAACAGCCGCTCGCCGGAGCCGTATAGGGCCATCAGCTCGGCCCCGGCGGCGGTGGCGAGCAGCGCCTGCAGGTCAGGGGGCATTCTGGTCCTCCGTCTCGGCGTCGTCCGGATCGCGGTCGCGGGGTGTGGCGGGGAGCGCGCCGTCGGCGCCCGGCGCGCCGGCCGCGTTCATGTTCATGGGCACCAGGCGGACGTCGCCCTCCGGCCCGATCGGCGTCATGTTCTCGAGGCGCAGGACGTCGTTGACCGACAGCCACCCCCACTGGCGGCCGAGCGCGTAGCCCTGCCACCGGCTCTTCCAGTCGCCGCGGAGCAGGCCGTTGACGTTGTGCTCGACGAAGTACTCGTCCTGGTCGGAGCCGACGAGGAGGTCGCGGTCCGCCGCCTGCTCGATCGCGGTGATGAACGGCGCGACGGTGTAGATGACGTACTCGAGCGACTGCTGCTCGATGTTGGAGAACGTCGCCTTGTCGAGGAGGCCGACCATGTGGGGCGGCATGTTCCAGATGCGCGCGCAGGCCGCGCCCATCTCCTTCTTCGTCTCCAGGAATTGCGACTCGTCGTTCTTCACCGCGTTGGCGCCGTATTTGACGCCGTTCAGCAGCATGCGGTCCTTGTGGCGGTTCGGGCCCGTGCCGCCCGAGCGCCAGGTCTCTAGGAACAGCTCCTGCTCCGCCTTGTCCTTGAACGTGCCCGGGTGCTCGAGCACGCCGCCGCCCGCGCCGCCGTTGGCGAAGAAGAGCGAGCCGAAGTTCTCGACCGCCAGCGCGCGGCCGAAGGTCTCCCGGTTCGACTCCCAGGTGTACTGGCCGCGCAACCCGTCGGTCGTGAGCGGCGCCATCCGGACGTGGAAGACCACGTCCTCGCGCACGGTGAAGGAGCCCATCTGCGGCGCGACGTGGGCGAACTGGTAGTAGACCCAGCCGTCCGGCGCCCGCCAAAGGTTCTGCAGGCGGCTCGGGTGCAGCTGCTGGAGCGAGCCGACCGGGTGGCCGGTGTCGGGGTCGGGCAGGATGATGCTGTAGGCGTTGCGCCAGTAGACCAGGTGCTGGACGAGCTCGGAGCGGTACTCCTGCGCGGTCTGGCGCACGTTCGGACGCCGGTGGAGCAGGCGGAACAGCGGGTGCTCGCGCGCGGGTTTGGCCTCGTCACCGTCCGGAGTGCGCCGGTAGACCATCAGCGGCAGCGTCGAGCAGGTGCCGCCCAGGCGCGCCATGACGGCCTGGACGACGTCCAGCTGCAGGGCGCTCTCCCACCCGATCACCAGGCCCGCGACCGAGCCCAGGGTGTCGCTGCCCCAGAAGCGACGGTCCCAGGTGTCGCGCGTGCCGTCGGTGGTGGTGGTGGGACCGGCCGACAGGCCCATCCGCGCGCCCAGGCGCGCCATCAGGCCCGCCACCTCAGATCACCATGACGCTGGCGGCCGTGAGCTTCATGGAGCCGTCTCCAGCGAGGCCCGACACCGCGGCACCCACGGCCATGGCCAGGGCGACGAGGGCGTCGATGCGTTGGGTGGCCTTCCGCTTCGAGAACCAGCGGTTGGCGAACTCGTCTTCGGCCACGGCGGCCGACATGCAGGCCGACACGAGCACCGGGCTCTTCCGGAGCCTGATGCGGCCCTCGAGGATCAGCGTCTCGAGCGCGTCGAGCGAGCCGGGCATCCAGAGGCCCTCGGGCGGCTCCCGACCGGAGCGCTTCGCGGCCTCGACCAGCTCCTCCGGCGGGCGCGCGCGGCGCTTGCCGCCCTGCGGGTGCTCCACCAGGAGGAAGTCGAGCCCGCGCTCGTCGAGCTCGTCCTCGAGCTTGGCGTGGGCGTAGCGGTCATAGGCGGCCGCCAGGATGTCGAAGTCGGAGTCGAGGGTCGCGAAGTAGGCCGCGATCACGTCGAGCCGGATCTTGGTGCCCGGGATCGCGCGCAGCCAGCCCTGGTCGACCCAGACCTCGTAGGGAGCGCTGTCGGCGTGCGCCCGGGCCTCGAGCGTGTCCTTCGGCGTCCAGGCCTCCACCCAGGCGTCGAAGGTCGGCAGCAGCTTGGTGGAGCCGTCCTCCTGGGCGACCTCCACCTCGCCCGTCTCGACCACGTGGCCGACGGCCGTCATGTCCGTCGTGCCCGAAAGGTCGGTGCCCGTGTAGACGCCCCTCCCCGCGTGCTCGGCAGGCTCGAAGTCGGCCAGGCACCGCTCGAGCGTCGCGCGCGAGATCCACGCCTGGTCGGCGTCGGTCCAGACGCAGAAGTGCAGCCGCAGGATCCCGTTCAGCTTGCCGGGCATGTCCCGGGCCTGCTTGACGACGCCGGCGAGGTATTCCGGCGTCAGGATGGTGCCGAGCAGCGGGTTGGCCTTCACCCAGCAGCTTGGGTCGCTGAGCGGGTCGTCGCCGGGGTCGAGCGCGCAGACGTAGGCGAACGTCGAGTCGTCGATCGCCTCGCCCACGTAGGCGAAAGCCTCGTCCGGGGTGCGCGTGCCGGCGGCGACGCGGACGGCGTGCTCGTGCTCCTCCCAGCAGACCGAGTTCCGATCGCTACCGGAGTTGGTGATCATCACCAGGAGCGGCTGGCGACGGAACTTGAAGCCCCGCTCCAGCATCTCCATCGTGTCGCGGCTCGGGTGCTCGTGCACTTCGTCGCAGAGGGCGAAGTGCGGGCGCGGGCCCGACCCCGACTTGCCCGAGTCGCGCGAGATCGGGCGGAAGAACGACCCGCTGGGCAGGTGGGCGATGTTATACTCGCGTCCGACGCCGCCGCTGAACTTGAGCCGCTTGGTGAGCGCCTTGGCCTTGCGCACCATCTTCACGGCGTCGGAGAACAGGATCTGCGCCTGCTCCTTCTTCGCCGCGGCGGCGTAGATCTGCGCTCCCGCCTCGCCGTCGGCGGTCATGCCGTAGAGCCCGAGACCGCCGGCGAAGGGCGACTTCCCGTTCCCCTTGCCCTCCTCGATGTAGGCGCGGCGAAAGCGGCGCGTCCCGTCGGCCCGCTTCCAGCCCATCAGCGAGCCGATCTTGAAGGCCTGGCTGGGCGCGAGGAGGAAGGGCACACCCTCGAACTGGCCCTCCGAGAGCTTGAGCACCCCCTCCCACCAGCTCCACACGTGCTGGGCGGCGGCCAGGTCCCACGTCAGCCCCCGCTCGGGGCCGTGCGCCAGGTCGTCGAGGTGGCGGCGGCAGGCGTTCCGGACGTGCGGGCCGGCGACGATCCGGCCCTCCACCACGTCGACCGCGTAGGAGGTGGCGCGGTCGCCGGCGGCAATCAGCTCCTCAGTGGGGCCGCGCGGCTCGGCCGACGCTGGCGGGCGGCGCGCGGAAGAACGCGTCGTCGTCGTCTTCCTCGGCGCCATCCGCGATGTTCACCTTAGACTCGTCGGCGGGCGTGGCGCCGAGCTGGGCGAGGCAGCGGCGGAGCTCCTGCATCGCCTGCAGGGAGAGGGTCCGCTGCTCCGGGTCGGGGTGCATCAGCCGCCCGCGATAGCGCGACGCGAGCTCCACCAGCAGGCGGTGGGAGGCCTTCAGCCAGGGCAGCTCGCGCTTGAACCGCCGGAAGGCCTCCCTCTCGTGCGGCTCCAGGTAGGCCGAAGGCTCGCCGAGCTCGGCCACACCCTTCGGCGCAGCGCGGCCGCGGTGGCGCTGCGGGTTCTTCGCCGCCGCGCCGGTCGCCGCAGCGGCCGCGACGGGCGTTCGTGCTCGCGCCATGCCGGCCGGTTTCCAATCGTGGATGTGCGTGTTGGCCGGGGGCGCCGGTACCCGAGGCGCCAGGCGTGAGGGATTGAGACCCCCCTACCCCGCCGGCCGCGGCGCGCCCGCCGGCCGCAGCGCCCGGTGGCGCGGGTCGGTCGGCCACCCGTCGTCGTCCACCTCGGCGCTGATGCAGCCGGCGGCTTCGTCCCGCTGGATGGGGCCGTCATGGCAGGGCTTGCAGCTGCTCTCGTGGTTCGCCGGGTCGAAGAACAGGTGGGTGTCGCCGCGATGCGGACGCCGGTGGTTCACCACCGTGGCGGCGATCGTCTGACCGCGGCGCAGGTGACGCTCGCACAACGGCTGGCGCGCGAGCTGCGCCTCGCGGCACGCCTTCCAGCGCTTGCTCTTGTAGAGCTTGCGGTAGGCCGCGGCTTCCGGGCTGCGGCGGTCGATGCGGTCGCTCACCGTCGACTGATGAAGCGACCAGCCGGTCCGCGTTGTGGTGCGGTCGCCTCGAGCTCGTCGATCCGGCCCAGCGCTTCGGTGTAGGCGGCCCAGCCAGCGTCAGCGTCATGTCGGGCGTGGTGAGCAGCGTCGGCCGTGCGGTCGGACGCCGACGCCGCCCGAACGGCCCAGTACAGCGCGACCAGGGCCACGCAGCAGACGATGGCGAAGGGGGCGTCGATCACGCCGACGCCAGATCCAGGGTCACAGCGCGCCACGCCTGGTCCGCCTTCTCGCGCCGGTAGATGCGGATGTAGCGGCGCGAGCCGTCGACACGGATGGAGTCGCGGATCGCCTGCATGGCTTTCACCCACTCGGCGTCGGTGATGTCGAGCCGCAGCAGCCCGAACAGGGCGCCGCGATTCACCTGACCCTCGTGGTCGACCTTGAAAGCGTGGTCGACCAGCGCCCGAAGCTCGGGACCCGAGTCCTTCGCCCAGCGCACGAGGCAGGCGTCGACGCCGGCCTTGGCGACCTGCAACTCCGGCCCGAAGCTGATGCGGTCGGCAACCTGCACCTGGACGCGCATCAGCCCGTCGTAGGTCGTCAGGGTCATATTGCCCTTCTGGCCGCCGACGGTCGCCTCGTAGACGGACGCCAGCACGCCGACGAAGGCGTCGACCTCGTCGAACGACTTCGTCTTGAACGCCCGGAGCGCGTCGGCCACGGGCTGCGCCGCGGCGACGATCTCGCGCACCAGGTCGTCCTGCATGCGGTCGGTGACCCGCACCACCTCGATCGGCGTCAGCGAGCCGTTGGCGGCGCGCATGTAGCGCTTGCCGCCGATGTCCTCGCAGCCGGCAGGAGGTGCGGTGGTGGTCACGCCGCCACGAGCTCCGGACCGAACGCGCGGCGCGAGGCGTTGACCCACCCACCGGAGCAGGCGGCGCCGCGGCGCGCGACGCCCTTCCGGGTGCGCTTCACCTCGGCCGCCTTCACCCGGCGGTGGTCGCCGACCGTCTCCGGCTGCCGAAGTGCGAGGAAGGCCTGGTAGCCGAGGCGCTGGCGCTCGGCGCGGCGGGCGCGATCGGCGACGTGCAGAGGGCCCCGCTCCGGCAGCGCGCGATGGAACGCCTCCAGCTGCAGCTTACGCCGCTCGACGTCGGTCGCGGCCGCGAGGCTGGCCGCCACCACGAGGTGTGGCAGGAGGCGCTGGTAGAAGCGGTTCATGGTGGCTCCGTCAGCGGCGCGCAGCGCGCCAGGCGCGACCCGCGGGCTCGAAGCCCTCAAGCCGCATGGACAGGGCGCCGAGCTCCGACGCGATCGCGTCCAGCTCGACGTGGTAGGCCTCGCCTTGGCGCAGCTTGCGGGTGAGGCCGCGGAGACGGCGCTGCAGGTCCGCGGCGATCGCTGCCGGATGGGCGTCGGCCAGCTCAGCCACGGATGAACGCCGCGGAGGTCTCGCCCGGCTTGGCGTGCGCGTAGCGCGTGGTGGTGGCCAGCGAGGCGTGGCCGAGGCCTTCCCGCACCGTCTGGATCGGCGCGCCATTGTCGAGCGCGTGGCTGGCGTGGCTGTGGCGAAGCCAATGCGGCGAGGCGGCGTCCGTCGCGCCGGCGCGCCGCGCGGCGCGCTTCACCACCCGCCACACGCATTTACGGTCCAGGCCGCGGCCGCTGCGGGCGGGGACGACGGGCGAGTCTGGCAGCGGCGCCGCGGTGAGCGCGGCGAGCTCGCGCCACAGGTCGGCGGGCACGCCGACGCGCCGCTCCTTACCGCCCTTGCCGAGCACCTTCGCCGAGCCGCCCTTCTTCTCGGTGCCGGCCATGTCGCGCCAGCGGAGACCGGCGGCCTCCGACGCGCGCAGGCCGCAGACGTAGACGAGGCGGAGGAGCGCGCGGCTGCGGGCGTCGGGCTCGGCGGCGATCATGCGCTTCACCGTCGTCTCCGACAGGATCCGCTCGGCCGAGGTCTCGGTCGCCTTCTCGAGCTGGTAGGCGGCGCCCGGGTTCATTGGCATGGCGCCGAGCCGGTGGACGAAGGTCAGGAACGACTTCACCGCGGCCAGGCGGCGCGCTCGCGTCGCGTGCGCTGCGCCGGCCATGCTCTCGGCCCACAGCTGCAGGTCGGGCAGCGTCGTCGCGGCGATCGGCTTGGTGGTGAACACCAGGAAGGCGCGGGCGTCGGCCTCGTAGGCGAGCGCCGTGTTTGCGCTCTTCCCGTGCAGCCACATGCGCAGCAGCATGTCGTCGGGGCTCGCTGTCGGCGTAAATCCTTGCGCGGGAACGACCTGCATGCCGTTCTCCCAGCGCTGGAGAGCGTCCCATAACTGCTCTTATGGGTCGCCCTGGAACTCTTATGTTCCATTTCGGCCGGTTCAGGGCCGCGTTATTGTTCCGCCTCGGCGGGACTTATGTTCCGCGCGCGGTGGTGAACCGCGCGCGCCGCGTGTCGACCCTGAGCTCCGGTGGTCGTCGGTCGAACTGGCGGATGGGTCAGGCGCGCGCGAGCGGGCGCCGCTCGGCGGCGATCTCGCCGCGCACCTGGCGGACGAGGGCCGTGATGCGGGCGGTGCGCTCCGCATCGTCGCGGCGCGCACGATCACGCGCGGCCTGGACCAGGCGCTGCTGGGTGTCGAGCATCATTGGCGGGGTCCGGAGACGACAAAGCCCCGGCCTGGTGGCGCGGGGCTCGGTGGTGGAACCGCGCCAGGCGCAGTTCTCAGACGTGGCGATGTGTCTCCCAAAACCCGCGGCGTTTGTCACCGCGACACTTCGACCGGTGGCGGCCACCAATGGCGGTGGAGGAGGTCGAGCGACAGGCGGAGCGCCGAGACGGCGTCGTCCACCACCCGGTCGCTCGCGCCCTCGCCCAACGCCTCGCGCGGGGTCAGCTGCCGGCCGCAGACCAGGTCGAGCACCGCCAGCGCGCCCTCGTGGCAGAGCAGCACGTTCTGCGCGCGGACCAGCTCCATGCGCTTCTCCGCCACCCATTGCGCGGCGAACACGTCGTCGGCGCCCGGCGGGGCCACGAAGCCCTGGCCGCCACCCACCCCGATGTCGAGGCACGACTTGATGGTCGCGACGCCCTCCATCGCGGCGACGCGCCAGGCGAGTCCGTAGCGCTCGCCCGCCGTGGACTGGTTGACGGAGATCTTCGACCTGGCGCGAAGCCAGTCGAGGCCGGAGACGTGGCGCTCGTAGGTCTTCTTCGGACGGTCCGCCGACACCTGGTTGCGTGCGCGGCCGAGCGCGTTCAGCGCCGCCCGCCTCTCAGCTGAACCCTTCCCCACGCCCGTGAACTCCGGCCGGCGGATGAGCCGGTTTCAGCAACATGGCTTCCATGTTGAAACCGGAACAGGGGATGAACACAGGGTGCGACAGGCCGCCGCGCGCTCAGGCTTGGACGCTGTCGCCGACCTGTAACGGCCCGCCGCGCCATAGACCGCCGCTCGCCGGAGCGGCGGTCGGACCCATGTGCGAGCTCGGCGGCGCGGCCGGCGCCCGCCACGCGCAGCCGCTGGTGCGCTGCGGGGCGCTTCTCATCCGAGGGACCTCACCGGGCGCCCTCTCGCGAAATCGCGGGCTCCGTCTCGCGGAGCCTTGCCCACGGTTCAGCAACCTCGCCGATGGAAGTCCGGCGTAGGGGCGACGTCGCTGGTCTGGGCGCGGCGCGATGTTCTGGCTGTCAGGTCTCTAATGCTTGCGGTGCGGCAGCGCCGCTCATCATCTCTCCCCTCTGATCAACCTTCGGCCGGATTCAGTCCGCTTGGCGGACTCGCGTTCATGCGGCGGCCGAGCCGGGCCAGGCTCGCGCCCAGCGGGGTGCTCTCGTCGGTGGCGGCGTGCTCCTTCCAGGCCGCGGCGCGGGCGGCGCGGGCATGCACGTCGTCGTCGGGAGGCGGGGCTTCGGCCGGAGCCAGCCTGGCCGCCGCCGGCGGGAGCTCCACGCGGTAAGCGTTCGTCGCCTGCCTGACCCTCGGCCCGCGCACGCCGGGCTCGCCCGTCGGCTCGAAGCGGCGGGCCCGCTCGACGAAGCCGTGCTCCCGCAGCTTGCCGATCGCGCGCACAACCGCGTCGCGTGAGAGGCGCAGCCGGGCCATCAACGTCTCGATGGCCGGCTCGAGGCGGCCGGTCCGGAAGTCGATGATGCGCAGCAGCTCGCGCAGGATCCGCACGCCGTAGGCGCCCAGCGGGCCGTGGCGGCGCCCCTTCGCCTTGCCTCGGAGGTCGAACCGTTCGGCCGCGGTGAGCATGCCGCTCACCTCGCGCCTGGCGATCGGGCGGTAGAACGTCCGCTCGAAGGAGCCGACAAGGCGGCTCTCGCGCCGGACGGGGTCGAAGGTGCGGCGGGCGATCGGCTCGCGCCGGCGTTCGGCGCCGCTCACGCGGGGAGCTCCGAGGTGATGTCGACCACCGCCCTGCGCACGTCGCGCAGCTCCTCGGCGATGTGGTCGACCGCAGCGGTGATCGCCGCCCTCATACGGGGTGTGATGCCCGCTTTGGAGGCCTTCGCGACCATGACCAGGCGCATCAGCTCGGCCGCGCTGAGGCTGGTCTCGCAGGCCTCCTCGAGCAGGTCGCGGGTCAGCTTGCTCGTTGGCAGGCCGTCGGTGATCGCGGCCGTGTAGATCGGCTGGCCGCAGAACAGCTCCAGGTCCTCGATGACGTCGATCGGGGCGAAGCAGCCCGAATGGGGCTCGCAGAAGCGGTAGAGGTGCGTGGGCTTCCGGAGCCGGGTGACGCCCAGCTCCATGATGCGCGGGACGCCGCCGCAGGCGTCGGCCAGCCTTCGGAACAGGAGGGCGTGGCGCTGGGCACGCTGCAGGCGCGCGACATCCCCGGCCGCGGCCGGGCGTGAGTCGTCCATGGGAGTCGTCCCTTGAGACTCCCGGCGACGGCGCAGCCGCTCTCGCGCACCCTGACAGCGTCAAGGCGACGTGGCGGGCCCGGTGGCCGGCGCGCAGCTCTTCAGGCACGCCCGCGCAGAGCGGGCGTGGTATGGAGACCGCGGCCGGCCAGCCTTCAGGGCGCACGCGCGTCAGCACGTGCGGGAGGGCGGCGAGCCGTGGTCGGGACCGGAGTTCAGGACGCAGCGCGCCAGGCGGCCCGGCGGTGGGCGGCTCTAGCTTGCAGGCGGTGGCCGTCCGCCGCCGTCAGGGGCGCCGGGCGAGCTGCGCGGTGTGGGTCGGGCGGTGACGGACCGCGTTCCGGCCGGGCGCCATCCGCGCGCCCTAGCCAGGGCGGCGAGAAGCGCGCGCCGGCGGCGGGTCTCGCCGGTCGGACAGGCGGCGGCTACCGGCGCGCAGCTTTGTTGGAGGCGGCAAGCTCGCGGCGCAGCTCGCGGCGCACGTGCGCCAGCAGCGCCTGCAGCTCCTTCTCCGCCGCTTTCAGGCCAGCGATCTTGGATCCCCGCTGCGCACATCGACGCCGGTACATCCGGAGCACCGGCACGACCGCGACGCTGACCGGCGCGTCGCGCAGCAGCCGCCGCAACTCGGGCGGCAGCGCGTCGAACGCCGCCATGCCCTCGCAGGGATCCTCGTCGACCGACTCCACGCCATGGAGCGGCCGGAAGTTGTTCGACTCGTCCACACCTCAGGATTCGGGCAAGCGCCGTCGCGCAGCCAGAGCACGAATCAGGAACAGAGAAGATCAGGGGCGGGAGCGCCCCGAAGCGGAGGGCGAGGCCGGCCTGACTGGACGCGCCGGCGGAGAGCATCCCCTACCCGCCTCCCCGCCGCGTCAATTGACGGGGGACTCGACTCCGGCTCCGGCCGGGTGTTCCCATTGTGTTCACGGGGGCACAGAACGCGCCAAGGGTGGACCGAGTGGACGAAGTAGCGGCGGGCGGGGTGCCGGAGTCTCCGCAGGGCTGGGAAGCGATGGCGCTCCTGGCCGTCACGACGGCGGTGGTGCGAGCCCTGCCGTCATGGTCGCGCCGGAAGGTCCGGCGGCGCCTGGCGACGGTGGCGGAGGACTGGGAGCGGCGGGAGCCGGAGGACGTCGCCGATCGCGCCATGCGTGCGGCGGCGGGCCGTTTCGTCCGGCCGCTGCTGGCGCAGCTCGAGTCGGAGGAGGCCGAGAGGCGGTAGCGGCCGCTCAACACGAGCAGACCGCGGCGGCCGGCGGCAACGGGCGGCCGGCCTCGGCGATGAGGTGGGCGAGGTCGGGGCGCAACTCGGCAGCGCGGACCTCGCCGCCCGACCAGGCCTGGATCTTCAGGGCGAGCTCAAGCGGGCAATCGACGGCACCGTTCTCGATGTCGCAGATCCGACCCTTGCTCTTGAGCCCCAGCTCGTGAGCGAGCTGCTCCTGAGAAAGGCCCCGGTCTCGCCGGAGATCGCAGAGCTTCATGAGCGCCAAGGTTCCGGGTTTGGGAACTCCGAGTCAAGGCGCCCCGATCCGCTCCTGGGGGGCGAACGCCGTCGCGCGGGTTCTCAAAATAGGAACGTGGCCGACTCAACCGAGCACGACTGGCACCTGAAGGCTTGGATCAAGCACTTCGGCAAACGGCAGGCTTCGCTTGTTAACGAGCTCGGGTGGTCAAAGAACCGCGCCAGCATCGTATTCAATGGTGGAACGCCCTACCGACGCGAGACGGTGAACGAGATCGCCACCTGGCTCGGCGTTGAGCCATTCGAACTTCTGATGCCGCCAGCCGAGGCGCTCGCCCTTCGCCGCCTACGAGAGACGGCCAGGATTATCGCTGACGGGAGTTTTCCATCATCGCCCGCCACCTCTCAACCTCCGAAAGGTCGATCGAGATAACGGTGCCGATGTCCTTGTCCGTGAGGCCGAGTTGATCCTTGAGGTGATCGGCGGTGGCCAGTTGGACGAGCGCGTCGCTTCGGTCCACGTTCGCCTCAAGCGTCGCCCCCTGCGATCCGATGGACTTGAACACCTCGAACGCCTCTTGGGCTCGCTCCCATCGCGCATACTGGAGGCCAAGGGCAAAGGGCTTGAAGTCGGAGTGATCTCCCTCGTAGCTCAGAAGCTTTGCTCCGAAGCACCGATCCCTTAGCGCCGACGATTGGCCGATTGGGCAGCTCTCACCGGCTCGCCAGCCCTTCCCGATCTCCGAGCGGACCGTAGGCTTATTCTCCACGGGCGCATCCAACGGCGTCTGCAGCGCCAGGAGCGCGGCCGTGGCGAGGATCATCAGCATGGCGTGGCCTCCAGTCCCGGCAGTCAGCCAGCGATCGGCTGAGCACGGAAGGAGGGTTCCCGGGTTCGGAACTTTGCGCTTGACGCCAGGTTCCCTTTATCGGAACCATGTGCCTCGCCCACCCGGGCCGGGGCCAACCGCGAGACTTCGCGGGGGCGACTCTCCTCCGGCCTAACCCCGCCTCGGGTGGGCGCCCTTCGCGGAGCGCTCCATGGCCGACGGCACCACCTTTCAGGCTGACTTCGAGGCGAGCCCCGAGGTCATGACGGCCGCCGCCCAGGGGCGGCTCAAGAGCTTCCTGGAGCGGATCGAGAAGCTGGAGGAGGACCGCGCGGCGGTCGGCGAGGACCTGAAGGAGGTCTACGCCGAGGCCAAGGGCGAGGGCTTCGACACCAAGACGATCCGCGCCGTCGTCCGCCTGCGCAAGCAGGACAAGGTGAAGCGCGACGAGGCGCAGGCGCTCCTCGACCTCTACCTCTCCGCGATCGGCGGCCTGTGATGGGCGGCCCCGTCGACAAGGTCTCGCGCGGCATGCACCGCCTCGCGAAGGAGACCCGGTCCCAGATGGCCGTGGTCGTCTTCCGGCCCGCACCGGACGGCTCGCTCAACGTCGCCGTCGAGTCCACGGGCGGGCTCTCCTCCTCGGCGCTGGAGATCGCCGCCCACGCCCTCCTGACCTACATCGTCGAGGCGATCGGCGAGGACGCCGACTGCGGCGAGTGCCCGAACTGCCAGGCGGTGGCCAAGCGCACCGCGGGCGCCGCCGCTCTCCTCGAGGAGGCCGGCTTCCACAAGACGCCCACGACTTCGGCCGGGGGGGTCCATTGATGCCCGGCCCCGACGATGCGGCCGACCTCTGGCCGAACAAGTTCGGCCTCACCCCCGCCGACCGCACGCGCATGGAGGCCCACTCCGACGTGCTGCTCGAGATCGCCGCGGCGGCCATCCGCCAGGCGAACCCCGGCGAGCCGGTGGACGACGCCCAGGCGGCCTACGTCGCCGGCTCCGTCCTGGCCCGCCGCGCGGCGCTGACGCGCGCCGAGCTGGCGGAGAACGCGTCGCTCCTGCTGACCGACGCCGCCCTGACGGTCGGTGCGCTGCGGGAGGACGGCCCCGACCAGCTGATCGTCCACGCCGAGCGCTGCCGCCAGGCCCTCCGGGCCATGTGGAGGAGCGCATGCGACCGCCTTGAGCAGCAGCTCGCCGAGACCGCGCCGGCCGACGCCCGCCCAGAGGCGACGCACTGATGCGCGCGCTCTTCGCCCTGGTGATCCTGGCGGGTTGGCTCGCCTGCGGCCTGCTCGCCCTGGCGGCCATCCGCCACCCGCGAAGCCGCGGCGAGCGCGTGGTGGGCTGGGTGGGCGGGCTCGCGCTCATCGCGACCATCGTCCTCGGAGCGCTCGGATGACGCCGGCGCCCCTCCCCGCCGTCGTGGGCTCGTCCGACGCGCGGTGGACCCGCTTCGCGCGCGCCTACGCCAACTCCCTCGAGGTGCTCGCCGGCGCGATCGGCCGCCACGACGGCTGCAACATGCTCGGCCGGGACATCCTCGCGTCCCGCTCGCCCGACGCGCTCCGCTACACGCGCCAGGCCGCCGACGTGCTGGACGACGTGCGCTTGGGCGCGGGCGAGCTCGCCGCGGCCGCACGCCGCGCCGTCGCGGACAACGTCCTGTTCGACGGCCCGCACGATCGGCCCGAGGCGCTGGACGACCACGAGCCGACGCGTCGGCTGTTGGACCTGGTCGTCGCGTGCGGGGCGCAGATGGCCGAGGCGCTCTCGTGAGGCGCGCCGCCTGGACGGTGGTAGAGCGCAACCGCCTCGCCCGCGTGGTCGCGCGCGGCATGTTCGGTCGGCACCCGCCGCCGCCCGGGCTGGAGCCGCAGGGGATCGACTTCGACGTCGTGCGCGCCGTTGTCGCCGCCGGCTACCGCCCGCCTCAGCGCCGGCACCCGCGCCGCACAGACCCGCGGCGCCTGGGAGCGGTGTCGTGATCGCCGTCCCCGGTGAGGCGATGGCCTGGGCCCGGGAGTGCCTCGCCGCCGGCGACGCGCCGGAGGAGCTGGCGATGGCGCTCGGCCTCAGCGAGGAGCAGCTGCTCTGCGCTGCGGGCGTCCACACGCCGATGACGCCGCGCCAGCGCGAGGCCGCGTCCCTGCGCGCCGCCGGCCTCACAGACGCCGAGGCCGCGGGGCGGATGGAGCGCTGCACGGCGGCCGCCGTCTCCAACCTGCTCAGGACGGCGCGCTCGAACGGCTACGCCATCGCCCTGCGGTCGCCCGGGCGTCAGCCCGACATCGAAGTCCTGGGAGCCGGCCGGTGAACGCGGCCGCCCGCCTCGCCCCGGTCGGGTCCGGCCGTGCCCATGCTCTGGCCAACCACCTCCGTCCCTGGCGCAAGCGCACCCGCGCCAACGACATCACCATCGAGGCCGAGCCGTTCGTCGCCGGCGGTCGGCCCCGGGTGGTGGCCCGCGTGCCGCGCACCGCCGACACTTATGCCGACCACGCCCTGGCCGACACGATCGTCGCCTCACTCGAGATCCAGGAGGCCGTCCGCGCGCTGCTGCGCGACGGCGCGGTCTCGCGCGATGGCGAGTTCACCTACCTGCCGCCCCCGCGCGCCGGCGCGGACGCGATCGCGCGGCTCCAGAAGCTCCTCGAGGCTGCCCCCCCCCCCCTGCTGGGGCGGTGCCTCGTCTGCAAGGTGAGGATCGCCGATGACGCGTGACGACGAGCTGGTGCTCGCCTGGACCGACGCCGGCTGGAACCCCGACAAGATCGACCGCGCGCTCCTGCGCGGCCGCGGCTGGGCGCGCCGGCGGCTCGCGCGCCTGCGCCCCGCTCCAGAGCCGGCGGAGGCCGACGATGCTCTACGACTGGGAGGCGAAGCGCTCGGGCGCGAACATCACGATCTCGGGGAAGGACGAGACGGGGCAGGTCCGCGCGATCACGGGCGTCGAGAGGGTGGCGCTGACGGCGAACGGGCTGGTGGCCGTGACGCTCGCGCGCAAGTTCCACCCGCTGGCGACGACGTCCGGTCCGCCGCAGGCGACGTCGAAGGCGGCCTGACGGCCGCTCGGCCTTCGCCCCCCCCCCCCCCTCACATGGAGGGGGCGAAGGCGCCGCGGCGGCGATCCCGCCCGGCTGCAGCAGCACGAGGTCGAGCCCGGTCGCGGCGTCCCGAACGATTGGGATCGGGCCCTCTTCGAGCCCTGGGCCGACCGCAAGGCTCGTCGCCTCGCGCAGCGTGGGGGAGCTCGGCCGTGACCTCCCCGCGCGCGCCGTCCCGTCCGCCAAGCTGCGCTTCGCTCGTTGGTTCATCGACGCGAGGTGGTCGGTGAACGCGACCGCCGCCCTCTTCGACCTCGCGCCGGCGGACCTGGCCGCCGCCCTCTCCCTGCAGGAGGCGGCGTGACCTGCCGCCTCGCCCCACGAACCGGAGACGCCGTTGTGACCCCGCTCGCCTCGCCGCGCTGCGCCCCGCCCACGCCCCGCTCCGCCTGGCTCTCCGCCTGGCTGACCAGTCTCAGCGCACGCCCCGCGGCGCACGTGGGCGTCTTCTTCGGCGTGGGCATGGCCGCGGCGCTGCTGCTGATCGGCGGAGGGCTGCTCTGATGTTCGATCCGCTTTCAGGTCAGGCCGCCGACCAGCTCGATATCGAGGAGTTGGCGCGCACAGCCTACGCCAAGCGCCTGCGGCTCACGACCAGCAGCGGCCTCAGCGGGACAGCTCACCTGGGTGGCGATCCCGACAAGTTCGTGCACAGCCTTCTCCGCCTCGCCGCCATCGGTCAGGCGTTCGTCGGCGCCTCGGCCGCAGAGCCTGGCCTGACGCTTCGCAGCGTCCGTGACCGTGTGGCCCGCATCGGCGACGAGCGCGTGGTGGCGCTACTGGAAGGCCGGTCCGTCGTCGCCGCGCGGGAGGCGCGCTGATGCGCACCGGCCGGCCCGACCTCGACGCCATGCTCCGCGTGGCGAGCATCCCCGCCGAGGAGCCCTGCTTCATCCTCCGCGGGCAGGACGACTGCGCGGTGGAGGCGGTGCGCTTCTACGCCGAGCTGGTGCTGGCGCGCGGCGGCTCGGCCGCCATGGCCGAGGCCGCCCTGCAGCAGGCCGACGCGATGTCGTGCTGGCCGACGAAGAAGCTCCCCGATGTTGATCTGCCCGAGCACCAGCGCCGGCTGCTCGAGTACCAGCACAGCCGCCGTGGAGACGTTCGCTCGGGCGACCTCCCCGTTGCCCATGCCTATGACCAGGGGCGCATCGCGGGCGTGGCGCAGGAGCGGCGCGGAGCCGCCAGCGTGCTCCTCCTCGAGCACGAGGCGCTCGCCGCCGGGCGGCGCGCCTACATGGCGCATCGCGCGGGCGTCCAGGCCGGCAAGTCCAGAGTCGGGAAGCTCGCCACCTGGGAGGAGCTTCCCGAAGTCGCGCAAGCGAAGTGGGCGGACACCGCCCGCGCGACTTGGCCGCAGCTCGCGCAGGACGCCGCAGCATGATGCTCCGCGCCTACCCGCTCGACTGGCCGCCGTCGCAACCGCGGACCGAGCGCCTGAACATCGGCGCCCCGTACGCGTGCAAGGACACGCTGGGCACCGCCTCGGATCGGATCGACCGCGCACTGGACCTCTCCGGCTTCGGCGCCGTGGTGCTGTCCACCGACATCGTCACCCGGGGCCGCCAGTACGCGACCGAGAAGATGGCCAGCGACCATGGCGCCGCGCTCGCCTTCGAGTTCCAGGGGCGGCGCTACCACGTGGGCCAGGACGCGTGGGCCCGGCCCCTCCACAACGTCTGGAGCCTCGCGCTGATGGCCGAGGGACTGCGCCAGACGGTGCGCCACGCCGGAGACGCCCTGTTCGCCCGCATGATCGCGGGCTTCGCGGCGCTCCCCCCACCTCCGGCCGGCGGCGTCCTCGCGCCGATCGCGGCGCACCAGGTGCTCGGCGTCGCTCCGGACGCGCCTCGGGAGGTGATCGAGGCGGCCTACCGTGCGCTCGCGCGCAAGCACCACCCCGACCAGGGCGGCTCGGCCGCTGGCATGGCCGCCCTCAACGCCGCCCGCGACCAGCTGCTCCGAGAGGCCTGATGCCCACCGCCCGCCCGAAGCCGCAGTTCACCCCGCGCCAGGTCGACCAGCTGGCGCAGCTGCTCGCCGCCGGCGCCCTGAGCCACGAGGACGCCAAGCACCAGTTCGATGCCGGGATGAGCGGCTGCAGCCCGCTGGTGCTGGGCAAGCTGCGCGACATGGACTTGGCCGACAGCCGCGTCATGCGCCCGCGCGGCGGTTCGCAGGTCACGGCCTACTGGCTGACGCCGGCGGGCGCGCGGACCGCGCGCAGGCTCGCCGGATCACCCCCCCCCCCCCGGAGGGCGGTTCGATGACGCGCCCTGGCCCCAGCTCGAGCTCTTCCCGGAGCTGAACGCTGCGTGACGTCCGTCCTCGCCCCGAGTCCACCAGCCGACCTCGCGCCCGCCGCGGTCCCGGCCGGCGCGTGGCGGGTGCCGCTCGAGCTCGTGCTGGCGTCGTCGTCGTCCGACTACGTGAGCCTGATCAACAGGCGCCGGGCGCACGGGTCCATGCCGGCGGCCGACGCGCAGGTGTTCGTCGAGGGCGGACGCTTCTGGGCGCTTGTCGACTTCGCGGGGCCAGGACGTCCAGGCCTCCTCTTCGCGCTCGACCTCTGGGAGTGGGAGGACCGGCAGCCGCCGCGGCGCACCTTCGGCAGAAGGGCCACGCCACCTTGAGCGTGCTTGATCCCGTCCCGAACGGCCGCTGGTCGCCGCTGCGCAAGTTCGACCTCTGCGCCGCCATCCGCCGCGGCGAGGTCACGCGCGACGCCGCGATCGCCGCCCACGGCCTCTCGGCCGAGGAGCTCGACGACTGGCTCGAGCGCCAGGCGCGCGGCGGCGTCGCCGCCCTCCGATCGACCACCCGGCTCAAGGAGCTCAGCAAGTGACCCCCCCCCAAATGGATCCCGTGACCCGCGGCGGCTGGAGCGACGAGCGGCGCGACTACGTGCGGCGTCGTTGGCTGGAGGGCGCCTCCGCGAGCGAGATCGCGAAGGAGCTCCAGGCGGTCAGCCGGAACGCCGTGATCGGCATCGTTCACCGACTCGGCCTGTTCGGCGAAGGTCACGCCAAGGCGTCTTCGCCTGCGCCCAGGGCAGCCCGGCCGGCACCGCTCCCCCGGCCGCCTCGCGCGCCCCGCATCGCGGCGGCGCCGGTGCCTCCGCCCGCCACGCTCGCGGTGCTGAAGCCCGTGGCTGAGCGCCGTAAGCCCTCCCTGCCCTGCGAGGCGGTCGACGACGTGGGCGCCGCCACAGTAGTCTCGCTCAGCGCCCACATGTGCAGGTGGCCGATCGGCGATCCCGCGTCGGCCGGCTTCAGCCTGTGCGGCGCCCGGGCGACGCAGGGCCCCTACTGCGCCGCGCACGCCAGCCGCGCCTACGTGGCTCGGACGACCAGCGGCGACCGTTCCCCCGAGGCGGAGCTGGCCCGCTCGCTCCGGCGCTACCTGTGACGGGCGTCGCCTCGGCCAGCGGCGGAGCTTCATGACCGCAGCCCGCGTCCCTCCACGCGCCAGCAAGCGCCCGCTAGCGAGCGACTGGGCGGACGACGAGCCCATGACGCTTCTCGAGGCGGTGGCGGTCTTCTGGCCCGACGGCCCCCTTACCGTCTCCTCCCTGCGGACGGAGATCCGGCACGGCCGGTTGACGCCCGCCGCCGTCGCGGGTTCGTTCTACGTCACGCCCCTCCAGCTCCGGGCCCTGTTCCAGCCATGCCTCGCAAAGCCAAAGGCGCCCGCCTCTACCTACGATCCGCCCGGTCCGATCGGGCGGCCGAAGCCGTCTGGGTCATCCGAGACGGAGCGAACGAGGTCAGCACGGGCTGCCCTGAAGCTCGCCTTGCAGACGCCGAACGCAGGCTCGCCGACTACATCGCCGCGAAGCACGTCCCCGCGCGGCCCAGCACCGGTGACTCCGCTGAGGTCCTGATCGCCGACGTGCTGGCGCTCTATGCGCGCGAGCGCGTGCCACACCTGGCCGATCCCCGATCGGCGCGGATGTGGATCGGCCACCTCGACGAGTTCTGGGGCGAGTCGACCTGCGCCGAGGTGAAGCGCTCGAACTGCCAGCGCTACGTGGCCTGGCGCACGTCCACCCACCCGCGAGGCGTCAAGACGGACGCCGCCAAGGCCAAGCGCGTCACGGCGGCCACAGCGACGCGCGAGCTGGGCGTGCTGGCCGCCGCGATCGGCTGGTGGGACCGGGAGACGCCGTTCACCCGCAAGCCCGTCGTGACGCTGCCCCCGCGGCCGGAGAGCCCGCGCGACGCCCTCACGCGCCATCAGGTGGCGCGCCTGCTCATGGCGGCGCGGGGCTACCGCTGGCACCCGGCGACGGAGAGCTGGAGCTTCCGCGGCAGAACGACCCGGACCAACCGGCGCCACCTGCGGCGCTTCATCCTGCTGGGCGTCTATACCGGCTCCCGCCCCGGCCTGTTGCCGAAGCTCCTCTGGAACGAGGGCGCGGCCCAGCCGTGGGTGGATCTGGACGACGGTCAGATCTACCGCCGCGGCCGCCTCGAGCGCGACCGGCCGACGAAGCGCCGGCCCGTGTCGCGCCTGCCCGACAACCTGCTCGGCCACGCCCGCCGCTGGCGCGCCGCCGACGAGCGCGCCGCCGCGGCCGCGAAGACGCAGCCGCCGGGCACGGTCATCCACTGGCGCGGCGAACCCCTGGCCGACCGGATCCGCACCGCCTTCGAGGGGTGCGTCGCGGACGCGGGCCTGCCGCCCGAGGTCACGGCCCACTGGCTGCGCCACACCTGCGCAACCTGGCTCATGGAGGCCAACACCGAACTTTGGGCCGCGGCTGCCTACACCGGCATGACCGTGGCCGTGCTCGAGAAGCACTACGGCCACCACCGGCCGTCCCACAACGCCGGCGCTCGCCGGGCGCTGGGCGGCGGGCAGGCCCGCCGCCTCCGCGTTGTCGGGGGCGTTTCTGGGGGCGAGTGACCCGGGGCCGCTCGCAAACCCCTTGTAGTATTGGTGGGCGGCGACGGGATCGAACCGCCGACCCGCTCCGTGTAAAGGAGCCGCTCTGCCGCTGAGCTAGCCGCCCGAATGC
>CAXTCO010000002.1:0-57322 GCA_964242255.1 uncultured Caulobacteraceae bacterium
TCCAGGGTCGCGGCCCAGCCGGCGACCTCGCTGGCGGCGGCGGAGCGGCCGAGAACGCTGGAGTAGAGCCAGCGGACATAGCCGGCGGTGTCCAGCGTGCTCTCGGCCGCGCCCCAGTGGAGGGCCTTGAAGCTCGACGAGCCGTCCGCGCCGAGGGTGACCACGCCGTCGCTGAAGTCAATGGCGGTGGCGTGCTGGACGAGGTCGGTCTCGGCGCCGTTCAGGGCGACCAGGGCGTCGCCCTGCGAGCCGGCGGCCACGACGTAGTTGCGGGCGAAGTCGTTCACGTGGACGACGCCCTGGGAGGCGGAGCCGTCGAGGACGTGGCCGTTGGCGCTGAGGGCCAGGGTGGGGGCGCCGCCGCTCGCCAGCAGCGCTTGGTGCTCGGGCACGCTCAGGAAGAACTGCAGGGCGGCGGGTCGCGACATCGCCCCGGCGTCCAGGGTCGCGGCCCAGCCGGCGACCTCGCTGGCGGCGGCGGAGCGGCCGAGAATGCTGGAGTAGAGCCAGCGGACGTAGCCGGCGGTGTCCAGCGTGGTCTCGGCCGCGCCCCAATCGAGCGTGCTCGATCTTCCGGAGCCGCCCGCGATCAGGGTCGCCACAGCATGCGGCGAATGATCCACGCCGAGGCTCGAGACCGAAAGTTCGGATCCGTCGGCGAAGTCCAGCGTCGCTATCCCCGTGGCGCTGATGTTCTGGCTGAGTCCGGACACCTCGCTCAAGGTGAAGGCATCCGCTCCGGTCATGGTCAGGGTGTAGGCGGAGGCGGGGCCGAGCAGGTGGAGGGTGTCGTTCCCACCGCCACCGTCGACGATGATCGGGTCCGTCGCGGAGCCGACCTGCTGGCCACCGAGGGCGGTGTTCCAAGGCGTCGCGTCGAAGCTGGTCACTCCGCCGCTCCACTGGCTGGTGGTTCCGCCCTGTGATCCGTTGGGCAGCACTTGGCTCTGCATGTAACCCGAGGCCGTGGTGTAGCTCGCGTTCGTCAGGGCGACCCCGTTCACGGAGACGCCCTGGAAGAAGGTGGTGGAAGCGCTACCGTTCACGACCGACGGGCCGACGAACTTGACCTGGAGGCTCTGGACCGTCTGCAGGCCGGCGAGGCTGAAGGTGAAGGTCTGATTGATGGTCCAGTGCGTCCCGTCACTGGACACATAGCCGCTGTCGTTCGCCTTGAGCGCGATCGAGCCGTAGTTGACCCCGTTTATGACGACATCGATGGTCGGCACCGTCCCGTTCACGATCGCGCTGGTGACGGTGACGGCGACCGTCGTCTCCTCGGTGGAGGCGAGCGTCGCGCCCGCGGCGGGTCCGAAGGCGTAGAGCTGGTCGTCGGCTTGCGAGCCGGTCAGGTGGTCGGACCCGGGCAAGAGCGCCGTCTTGCCGTCGAACCAGGCGCTGATCACGCCAGCCGCGGTCTTCCCGATGACGTTGTAGTTCTGCTCCCCATAAGAACCCAGCTGTTCGGGATCATTGTTGTAGACGAAGACCCCGGCTAGCCAGCTGGGCTTGTTCACCGCCCAGGTCTGGAAGAACGACTGCCACCAGTTCGCCTGCTCCGCCTGATCGGGCGCGCCACCTCCGGACGTATTAGAGCCGATGCTGCCGTCCGAGCTGGTCTCCCGGTCGCTCGCGCCGGCGAAGCTTGGAAGTCCCGTCTCGGTGAAGACGACGGGCTTGTCGACGAGTTGCGCCATGCTGGAGACGAAGGCGTAATAGTCCTGCGAGTTGCCGTAGACTGTGAGCTGATGCCACGCCTGATCCAAGGAGCTGACGCTGGGGTCCGCTCCTTTAGAGAGGCTCGGGTACACGTCGAAGCCGGCGAAGTCGAGCTTGTCCCAGAAGCCGATCTGGGCGACCTCGTTCGAGCTGGAGTTCGTCATGAGCGGCAGCAGCGCCGAATAGGTGAGCTGCCCATGGTAAACTTGGCGCACTGCGGAGATGATGTCGTCCCAGTAGTGGGTGTACTCCGGCTTCGTGGCCGCGACCATCTCATTGCCGATGCTGAAGGCGGCGGCGTGCCCCTGCTCGGCCACAGCCGCCCATTTGAGGATGTAGGCCTTGTAGCTTGCGAAGAACGCGTCCGGATTGGAGATCACCAGGTTAGGATCGACGAGATTGATCCACGAGCCGCTTGTGTATTGCGCGAAGGCCGCGTCGTGGGTGACCAGCTGAGGCTTGAGCAGGACGGACAGCCCCTGGCTTGTAGCCGAGCTCAGGGCGGCGGCGACGTCGGCGAGCGGTGCGGTCTGATCGAGGGAACCGTCGAAGGCGTCGCCGATCGTATTGGACGTGAGATCGACATACGCCACATCTCCTAAGGCGACATAATTGGCGCCGCTGATCTTAGCGTCAGCCTCGTAGGTCGAGACGGTCGAGTCCGCGTATCCAGCGATGCTGTAAGTCGTAAGGCTTATGCCCTGGACCGCGAAGGTGCCACTCGTAGATTGAGGCATGTTCGGTTCCAATCGACGCCGGACGGACAGCTTCCGGCCAAGCCTTGGAACGCATCATTGTGCGCTAATCTTACCTTTCACAAAGGAAAGATGGTTACCTTAATACTTACGGGATCCCTACATACTCCCTCTTCGTTAAGCAACATTTCGCTGATCGCGGGCGCTCGGGTCGGCATGCAGTTTGACCTGAGTGCTCCGGTGCGAGTTCCGGCTACGGGAGAACCGCGAGAGTCACCGAGCGGCTGTGCTGACACCGCGGCCCACGCCGTGGTGGCTGAAGCCGTGGCGGGCCATGTCCTCGGGTTTGTAGACGTTGCGCAGGTCGACCACGATCGGGCGGCGCATGGAGGCGCGCACCCGGTCGAGGTCCAGGGCGCGGAATTGGTCCCACTCCGTCAGCAGCAGCAGGGCGTCCGCACCCTCGAGCGCCTCGTAGGCGCCGGCCTTGAAGTCGACGCCGGGCAGCAGGTGCGCCGCCTCGCCCATGCCCTCCGGGTCGTAGGCCTGCACGCGGGCCCCCGCCGCCTGCAGGGCTGGAACGATGTCCAGCGCGGGGCTGTCGCGCATGTCGTCGGTGTTGGGCTTGAAGGTCAGGCCGAGCACGCCGACCGTGGTCCCCTCGAGCCCGCCTTCGACCGCCGCTGCGACGCGGGCGGCCATGCCGCGCTTCCGGGCGTCATTCACGGCCACGGTGGTCTCGATCAGCCGCACCGGGGAGCCTGCGTCCTCGGCCGTGTGCACCAGCGCAAGGGTGTCCTTGGGGAAGCACGAGCCGCCGTAGCCCGGGCCCGCGTGCAGGAACTTGGCGCCGATGCGGTTGTCGAGCCCGATGCCGCGGGCGACCTGCTGCACGTCGGCGCCCACCGCCTCGCACAGGTCGGCCATCTCGTTGATGAAGGTGATCTTCATGGCGAGGAAGGCGTTGGCCGCGTACTTGATCAGCTCCGAGGTGCGCCGGCCGGTGAACAGGAGCGGGCTCTCGTTCAGGTTCAGCGGGCGGTACAGCTCGCGCATCACCGCCCGCGCCCGCTCGTCGGAGGTCCCGACGACGACCCGGTCGGGGCGTTTGAAGTCCTCGATGGCCGCGCCCTCGCGCAGGAACTCGGGGTTGCTGACCACCGCCACGTCCGCGTCCGGCCGCGCCTCGCGCACGATGCGCTCCAACTCATCGCCCGTGCCCACGGGCACGGTCGACTTGGTCACCACCACCGTGAACCCGTCGACGTAGCCCGCGACCTCGCGCGCGGCGGCGTGGACGTACGACAGGTCCGCGTGACCGCCCCCCCGCCGCGTGGGCGTGCCCACGGCGATGAACACCGCATCCGCCGCCGCCACGGCCTCGCGCGCCTCCGTCGTGAACGACAGGCGCCCCGCCTCCACGTTGCGCGCCACCAGCACGTCGAGGCCCGGCTCGTAGATCGGCATGGCGCCCCGCCCGAGCCGCTCGATCTTGCCCGCGTCCTTGTCGATGCAGGTGACCACGTGGCCGAAGTCGGCGAAGCAGGCGCCCGACACCAGGCCCACGTAGCCCGTCCCGATCATCGCCACGCGCATCCGCGACCCTCCGCCTCGCAGCCGCGGTCTGCGGCCCCGTAGGCGTTAGCGGCGGCGGCGACCCCCGAGCAAGCCAGCTCAGCTATTAAGCTGCACCGCAACAATCAATTCCCCTGACGGCTGAATCCCCCTGGCGTGCGGCCGATCGACGCCTTATGACCCGCCCCTCGCAGAGCTGAAAGCTAACAAACAGATGAGCGACGTCCGGGATTTGGCTGATGACGACAGATTGTCTCCTCTAACAGTCATCGTCACCGGGGGCGCGGGCTTTTTAGGCTCTCACCTTTGCACCCGGCTTCTTAACTCGGGTCGCCGCGTCGTGTGCCTGGACAACTTCTCCACGGGCAGGCGCGAGAATGTTGAGCACCTGGTGTCCAAATCGGGGTTCAGCATGGTGGATCACGACGTCATCAGTCCTTTCCCGAGTACGCTGCCGCGCGCGGACGAGATCTACAATCTCGCCTGCCCTGCCTCGCCGCCGCACTATCAGGCCGACCCTGTGCGAACCGCGCTGATCTGCTCGCAGGGAACCCACAACGTGTTGCTGAAGGCCGAGGCCGACGGCGCTCGCCTGTTCCACGCGTCGACCTCGGAAATCTACGGCGATCCCGACGTCCACCCCCAAGCCGAGTCGTACCACGGCAACGTCAACCCCGTAGGCCCGCGCTCCTGCTACGACGAGGGGAAGCGCTTCTCGGAGACCCTGATCCGCGACTTCTCGCTCCAGCGGGGCGTGACGTCCCGCATCGTGCGCATCTTCAACACCTACGGCCCTCGGATGCGGCCGGACGACGGCCGCGTGGTGTCGAACTTCATCGTGCAAGCGTTGCGAGGCGAGGACATCACCGTCTACGGGTCGGGGGAGCAGACGCGCTCCTTCTGCTACGTCGACGATCTGATCGAGGGCTTCGTCAGACTCATGGCGAGTGAGGTGGCAGAGCCGGTCAACCTAGGCAACCCGGGCGAGTTCACGGTGCGCGAGCTGGCCGAGTTGGTTGTGGCCATCGTGGGAGCACGATCCAGGATCGTGCATCGCCCGCTGCCGGTGGACGACCCGCGCCGCCGACGCCCCGACATCACCAAAGCCGAGAAGCTTCTGGGCTGGCACCCGACCGTGGAGCTGCGACAGGGGATTGAGCAGACGATCGAGCACTTCGAAGCTGTGCTGGGGCACCGCCACTTGAGCGCGGCCGGCTGAGCGGCGCATACCACTTGAGACGTTTGATCGTCACTGGGGTGACCTGAAATATGAATACCATGCATTATCTAGGGGTGGCGCTGGCCGTCTTGTTCGTGTTCGGACAAGTCCTGTACGCCTGCACCTTCCTAATCGATATTTACTTTTTCAGTCTCCCGACCAACTGGGTCGATCCCGACGAGCCGGTGACGACACCGAGGTCCGAATACCCGTTCATCGTTCTGTTCTACCCGGTCCTCCGCGAGCTGGAGGCGACAATGCGAACCACCTTCGTCTCGCTGCGCAAGCTGGACTATCCAAGAGATCGGTTCCGTGTGGTCGCGATCCCTAACTCGAATGACCGCGAGACGGTGAACTCGCTGGCGACGTTGAGCCGGGAGTTTGACTACCTGGAGGTGCTGGAAGTGCCTCCCACCACCGATCCTTCGTGGGAGCGCGTGTGGAGCGCCTGGGACGCCAACCCTAGAGCCTACTGGTGGCACCAGGGCGAACGGGCCGGCGTGCGCGACCTTCCGCCCAAGAAGACGCGGCAGCTGATCTACGCCTTCTACCACATGGCGGAAGCGCTGAAGCACGAGCCCGATCTCGCCATCAACTACATCGACGCGGACAGCGCACCGCCACCAGACCATCTCATGGCGGCGGTAAACGGTTTGAAGCACTATGACGTTCTTCAGGCCCAGAACGTGGCCGGCAACCTCAACGCTTCCATGGCCGCGACGTGGCACGCGTTCGACCATATGGCTTGGGACGGCAACAAGTACGTCCACCTCACCGCCAACGGCCGCCAGCCCTTCTGGGTGCTGGGAAAGGGCCTGTTCTTCAGGGCGCGCGACCTCCTGGAGCTCGGCGGGTTCCATCCCTGGATCACTATCGAGGATCCGGAGGTGGGCCTGCGCTTCTGGAAGGCTGGCAAGCGGTTGGGCGTGATCGCCAGCTCGCTGATTGAGGAGGTGCCGGAAACGCTGCGCGAGGGCATCAACCAGCGCAAGCGCTGGGTTTGCGGGTTCCTGCAGTCCCTAACCGAGCCCCTGGATCGCCTCAACTTCACCGCGCTCGAGAAGATCAAGGCCTGGATGATCGTCCTTCCCTGCTTCTCCCTTTGGGTGAACGCCGTCGGGATACCCAGCGGGATCTGGGCGCTGGTGATGCTTCTGACGGGCCGTCACGTGTTGCCGACTTGGACGGTGTGGCTGGCGGCAGTGAACCTGACCTGCTTCGCCATCTCGTTAACGGTGCTCTACGCCCGCACCTGGAGCCGCACGGCGCTGGTGTTGAACCGCTGGACCGACCGTGTCTGGTACATGCTGCGGATCAACCCGATCTCGGCCATGATCTGGTGGGTGCTGTGGATTGTGCCTCTATTCATTGGCTTCCGGATGTTCTTCCGCGACGAAGGCCTCGTCTGGCAGCGCACGGAGAAGATCGACGCCAACCACAAACTCGTCCGGACAACCGTCGCGCGCTGAGCCCGCAACGCGGATCTGCACACAAGGACCTCACCAATGACGAAGCATATTCTCGTAACGGGCGGCGCCGGGTTCATCGGCTCGCATCTAGTCGACACGCTGTTGGCGCGGGGGCATCAGGTCACCGTGCTCGACAACCTGTCGCCGCAGGTGCACGCCGACGCGGAGCTGGACGCTGACGGATGGCCCGTCTACCTCGACCCCCGCGCCAAACGCATCAAGGGCGACCTCCTGGACGGCGACCTCTTCGAGAGCAGCTTGGAGGGCGTCACCGACCTGGCGCACTTGGCCGCCTCCGTCGGCGTCGGTCAGAGCATGACCAACATCGTCGACTACACCCGCAACAACGTAATGACCGCCGCCGTCATGCTGGAGGTGCTGTCGCAGCGCCCGCATATGGTGAAGCGGATCACCGTGGCCTCGTCGATGTCCATCTATGGCGAGGGAGCCTACCGGAACACCGAGACGGGCACGGAGGTCGCCCCACCACTGCGCGATCACGCTCAGCTGGCCGACCGGCGGTGGGAGCTGAGCGACGACGGCCACCTTCTAGAACCTGTGCCGACGCCCGAGACCAAGCTCCTGCAGCCAGCCTCCATCTACGCCGTCAACAAGCGTGACCACGAGGAAATGTTTCTGGCGGTGGGCCGGGCTCTGCAGATCCCGACGATCGCCCTACGTCTCTTCAACGCTTACGGATCACGTCAGGCGCTCAGCAATCCCTACACGGGGGTGGCTGCCATCTTCATCTCGCGGCTCCTGAACAACGAGGCTCCGCTGGTCTTCGAAGACGGCTGGCAGATGCGCGACTTCGTCCACGTGCAGGATGTCGCCCGCGCCTTCGCTACTGCTCTGGACGCCGAAGACCGCATCTGGGACGTGTTCAACGTCGGCAGCGGCCATCCGATCACCGTCATGGAAATGGCCAGCCTGCTAGGTCGCCTGCTGCGCAAGAATATCGCGCCCGAGGTGCTGAACAAGTACCGAGTCGGCGACATCCGGCACTGCTTCGGTGACATCTCGAAGATCGAGAAAGCGCTAGGGTTTAAACCGGAGCGGGACCTGGAAGCGGGCATGGCCGAATTGATCGAGTGGGTCTCGTCGGTGAAACCCCCTGTTGACCGCTCACAGGACAGCATGGCGCAGCTTGAGCGCGGCAAGCTGGTCGTCTGACGACGGCCTCGGCCGAGAAGGAACGAAGTTCATGATCTTCACAGCAGCGCGACGCCCGCGTTCCCTGCGTGCGTTTCCCGCCCGCGCTTCCGGACGGGTCGGGGTCGCTCTCACCGCCCTGGCCTGCGTTGTCGCGGCGGCACCGGCGATGGCCCAGGTGGCCCCGGCGGGGGCCCTCGACGCCGGCCGGTCCGACGACGTGGAGCCGGGGCAGAACTTCCTGCTGTCCGCGGGCGGCCAGATCGATTTTTCGCGCTCCGGCTACGTGGGGGCGACCGTTCCCTTGCCCGGCGGGGTGATCGGGCGCGGTTTGGCCCTTCGCGGATCCGGCTTCGGCGGCGACTACACTTACGACAGCGCGAGCCGGAAGATCGACGGGTCTTTCTGGGGCGGCCAGTTGGAGGGCGTCTACCAACTGACCCGTCCGGGAGCGTGGCTCGATTTGACCGCAGGCGTCCGCTACGTGGACACCTCGCTCACACCGTTTGATCGTGGGAACCGTCGTCATGGCAGCCAGGCCGAGCCCGAGTTCAGCACGGACGGCGGACTGGTCAGTGGCCCCTGGCGGACGGATCTCTACGGATCATACGGCACGCGGCTCGAGGACTACGCCGTGCGTGCAAGCCTCACGCACAACCTGGCTCCACGCCTGCGCGGTGGCGCGGAGGTCTCCTTCGAGGGAGATCCTACTTACAATCTGCAAAGGGTGGGCCCGTATGTCGGCTACTACCTCGATCGCCGCTCAGAGCTGCAGCTCTCCGCCGGCGTGAGCCACCAGTCGGGTGAGGGCGAAGGCGGCTTCCTCAGGGTGCAAATCTACCGCACCTTCTGAAGACTCGACCAGGCGTCGCCCTCACCGACGGCCGAGGGCGACGCTGATCGCGCCGTACATCGGTTTGCGCCGCATGTCGGCGTCGTACGGCAGGCCGCGGTTGAGACCCGGCCCGCCGCCCGTCGCCCACGCGCCGGGAAAGCGCGCGAGGTCGGCGGGCGTGACGGCTAGCCAGGAGTTGCGGTCGGAGAGACCCCAAGTGGTGACGCCCGTGATCCGTCGCGCGCCGAGCACGATGTCGAGGTAGCGGCGCGTCTCGTCGGCCACTGCTCGGTCCCGGGCCTCCACGGAAGCGACGAGGTCTGCCTCCTTGACGTCCAGCTCGGTGACGCGGATCAGCAGACCGAGATACTCTACCTCTTTCAGGAAGTCGCGTAGCGCGAACTCGGACACGGAGCCCAGGCCCAGGTTCAGGTGGGACTGCAGCCCCAGCCCGTCGAGGGGCGCTCCCTCTTTCTTCAGCTGCTCCAAGAGCTTCAGGAGCAGGTAGCGTCGCGCTTTCTGCTCAGGAACGTCATACTCAAGACCGTACTCGTTGATAAACAACTTCGCGGCTGGAGCGAACGTCCGTGCGGTGGCCAGAGCCCGGTGGATATAGTCGGGCCCGAAGACGTCGAGAAAAACGCTCTGTCGCAAGCCGTCCATGCGGTGGCCGGTGTCGATCGGCTCGTTGACCACGTCCCAGGTGTCTGTGCTCGCGCCGTACCGCGGGATCACGGACGCGAAATAGCGCGAGATCAGGCTCCAGTCGTGCTGCTGACGTAGCTCGTCTTCGGCCCAGCCGGGGATGCTGCGGTGCCATACCAGCGTATGCCCGCGCAGCTTCAGCCCGTGCCGCAGGCAGAAGACCGACAGGTCGTCCATCTCCGTAAAGTTCAGGGCGCCACGGCGCGGCTCGATCACCGCCCATTTCAACCCGATCTCGGGCGTGAGCTCCCCGCACTGGGCCAGCAGGGCGGCTTTGAGGTCGCTTTCGTTCATCAGCTGGTCGAGCCGCGCCGCCGCGCCGAAGCTCATGCCGAGCCTCCGGGCGCGGGCGTTCAGTCCCTCGCCAGTCGGAGCGGAAGCCGCCCAGACGCGGCGGTCGTTCGAGACCAGCGCCGTCGAGCTCCCGAGCCCGACGCCTGCCGCCAGCAGGTCTCGTCTGGCGAGCAGGGGGGGGCGACGGAGATCAGAGGCTTCGTCACGCACCTGCACGATCGCTACCTTGAACTTGTCCAGCCTTACCCTCATGCATCGGAAGTCGTTATCGCCATCTTAGTCATCCTCTTACACGCACCCTTCAGTCAGTACGGACCATGCTCCTCGCCGCGGGGGGCTGGTAATGACACAAAGGAAGCTGGGCCGTCGCGGATTCCTCCTGGGAGCCGCCGTTCTTCCTGCCGCCGCCCTGACCGGAACACTGGTGCATGGAGCGACGCCCTCCCTCGAAGGAGGCCTCCTCTCGCCATCGCGCTTGAGAGACGCCATCGATTTCGGCATGGCCCCGAGCTCCTCTCCGTCCCTCTTCGCCGATGCGCGACGCAGCCGCCGCTACTTCGGCACCGCAGCCCGCATGGATCAGATTTCGGCGGATCCCAAGCTTCGCCAGATCCTGGTACAGAATTGCGGCAGCATCACGCCCGAGATCCACATGAAGTGGAACTCGTTGGAGTGGAAGCCGGAGGAATTTAACTATGCTCCGGTCGATGACCTGATCGCATTCGGGCGCCAGCACGGCATAGCAGTGCGTGGCCATACCTTGATCTGGGATCAAAGCACGCCAGACTGGGCCAAGGCGAAGATGTTGGCCAGTCGCGATTGGGGCCTTGTCGAGGGGCACTTCTCCCGCACGCTCAGCAGGTACGCGCCGTACGTGCACGACTGGGACGTGGTCAACGAGCCGATCGACACCGAGGCCGGCGAGAACGGGCTTCGACACACGACCTTCCACCGGGCGTTCGGTGCGGATTACATCCCCCGCGCTCTGGAGACGGCGCGCGCGCACGCCCCGAACGCTCGCCTCCTGATCAACGACTACGGCTTCGACTATGACAACCCGGTGGACGAGGCCCGGCGCCGGGCATTCCTGAAGTTGCTGAGCGGGCTCAAGGCCCGCGGGACGCCGCTGGACGGCGTGGGCTTGCAGGCGCATCTCGACATGTCGAAAGGGCCACTCGCGGCGGGAAAGCTGCGCGACTTCCTGCGCGCCATCCAGGACCTAGGCCTAGACATCTCCATCACCGAGCTGGACGTCAAGGAGCAGGACTATTCCGCCCCTGTGGATCGCCGTGACCAGCAGGTGGCCGACGCAGCCCGCCGCTACCTCGACGTCGTGCTCACGCAGGAGAGCGTGCGCGGCGTGTCGACCTGGGGCCTCAGCGACCGCTTCTCCTGGCTCTCGGAGGGGGACGGTGCCGGCGGCCCGGGTGACCCCGACCACAAGCTGCCGATGAACCGCGGCCTACCCTTCGACGAAGTCTACAGGACCAAGCCGCTCTATTGGGCGGTGCAGCACTGCTTGGAAACTTGCGGCCATTCCGGCGTCGCCTTCCGCGCTCCCGCGGCCGCTCGGAACATGGCCTGATCCTGCTTGGAGCCGCGGGCTTACGGAACCCATAGCCGGCGACAGACTAAGGTGGCGCTTGTCTACAAAAGACGGGCAACCTGCGCGCCTGTCAGCTCCTGCTCGGTCACCTCCGTGGCTTGGATGCACGTGTCGATCCGTTCAGCTTGGGGTCGCCCCCATCCAAGGCTCCACCAGTCAGCAACGGAGGCCGCTCAGCCGAGCATGGCGGATCACGGCCGCAGGCCGGACTGCACGCCGCGATGCCAGCTAAGCGTCTCTTCCAGTCCCGCCCTGAGCGTCCGCAGCGGTCGATCGGGTATGACGGACCGCAAGCGCGAGACGTCCGCAACGACGCGGTCGGGGTCGCCCGGCGGGGTCTCCAGCGCCCCGAGGTGCAGCAGATCGCTCCGCTCGGCCAGTTCCGCCAGCGACGTGAGCAGCTCCGCGATGCTGACGTCCGTTCCGCTAGCCACGTTGACCGGGCCGTCCACGTCTAGCAGCGTGAGCTCCGCTACGGCGTAAGCCATGTCCGACACGTGCATGAAATCCCGCACCTGCCGTCCGGTCGTGGCGTTGAACCGACGACCCGAGAGGAAGGCGGAGGCGGCGCCAGCCACGAGTCGCCGCGCGTCTTCGTTGGGGCCGTAGAGATTGAACAAGCGAGCCCAGGATAGGGCCACTCCCATCTGACGGGCGTAGGCGAGGGCGGCGCGAGACGTCGCGCACTTGGCTGCGCCGTAGAGGCTGGCCGGCTCCAGGGGCGTGCTGTCCTCGCGGCAGCGCTCCCCAGTCCAGGCGTACTCCGCGCACGTGCCGATGAACACGGCGCGTCCGCCCCTCGCCTCGGCGAAAGCGCGGAAAAGGGCGAGGCTCGCGCCCACCCAAGCCAGGTTCTCCGGATCCGTCCAGACACGCTTAGGCTCCATGTTCCACGCGGCGTGAAGCAGATGCGTCGGCCTGATCTCATCGATCAGGGCTTCACAGACTCCGGGCTGGAGAAGGTCGGCGTGGCGCCACGTCGTCCTGTCGGCGTGTGGAAGGCGCGCGCCGCGCGGATCGCGCCGGGTCACGGCATGCACCTCCACGCCCCTTGCGAGGAACTCCTCGAGCAGGTGGCCACCGACCAAGCCCGTCGCTCCGGTCAGCAGTAGTCGCAAGCCTGAACTCCCTGATGCCTCGTCAGACCGTGGTCAAGACTGAGTCCACCACGGCTAGCGTCTCTTCAAGGGGAACCTTGAACGTAAACGGCGTGACGCTGAATTGATCATCGTTGTCCGCAGCATCCAGCGTGATGCGCGAGAAGCGATGGCCCATGATCCTGCATAGATACCAGAAGTCGTTTGCACCATAGTTATGGGTGACGAGCTCGACGACTCGGCACCCCGACGGGGAGAACCCGATGTTGCACAATCCCGCGCCAAGCTGACCCACCACGATCCGCGCCTTTGAAAAGGCATGCACTTCCGCGTTGAAGTCCAACTCATGAGGTGCGACGATCTCGAAGCCGCGCGTGATCAGCGCCTCCATGAGCTCGCTTTCGTTGATCATCTGCCGCATGGACGGCGCTCCGTCGCGGGTGACGTAAATCCGCTCGGGAGGAGCCCTCATCGGTCCCGTCATCCGCGCCGAACCGCCTACGGCGCGGAACATCTCCGACAGAAGAGGCGGCGGCCGTCGATTGGTGGCCGTGGAGAGAGGCGAGGGGAAGACGGCCCTTTCGAACCTGTAACGACCAGGCGGGGTGACCAGTAGCGACTGCCGACCCACGCCCGCCGCCGCAAGGCTGGCCAGAGTGAGGGGCGACAAATCCGGAACCAGCATCTGAAGCCGCCCCTGGCGAAGATCCGCGGCGAACAGCCAAGCGGAGAACACCGAGTTCGTGAGCCAGTGCATGTAGTTACCGCTGGACTTGTTGAAACCGATCAGGGGCACGCCCCTTGATCGATCAAGCCCATTCAACGTCAGAAGATCGTCGAGCGTGCGCGACGGACCGCCGGAGCAGCCGGTTCGGCCAGAGTAGGAGAAGAGACCCGGCGATTGCGATCGGGTCGGATCCAACCAGAAAGCGCCCAGGGTGGAGTCGCTCCAGATGCGGTCGCCCTCAGGCAGGACGACCCCGGAGGGGAAGATCACCCCTACGTCGTGCAGCATAGCGGCGTACGTCGTGTCCGCCTTGTAAGTGGACTCTGAAAGCAACAGGCTGTGACGCTCAAGCGCTTGGCTCAGGCAGACCGCACGATCAAGCGCGGGAGCGGCGTTCACCACCTCCTCCTTCGTCAGAGGCAACACGCGGACGAGCGGTGTTTCGGATGTCGGCGGCGTCAGAAGCGCGCGCCCTGTCCGCACCACCTCGACAGGCTCGCGGACCTCGCCCGTCACGAAAGACCAGCGGCAGTCCGCCAGAGGCAGCGGGAAGCGGACCGGATCCGACGATTCGGACGCTTCGTCAGCAGTCGGCGACCACAGCGGCGGTTTCACGACCACACCGCTAACCGCGAGAGCCTCGGGCGCACCCTCTTGAACGACGCCCACGACACATGGCCCCCAGAATTCCGTGATCTCGAGTTGCGCTACGCCGATGTTCGAACTCGCCCTCTGCAGGCGCGAACGCGAAAGCACCCGAGTCAACTCGCGGGCGAAATAGTCTGACTTCGTCCACATGACGCAATCGAGTTCACGGTCTGAGTAATCCTGATCCGAATACTCACTCACTACGATGGTCAGACGGCTTGTCGATATGACACCCCAGTCAACCGGTGAAAGAACTCTCACTCATCCAGTCTCCCGGTTCCGATGGCCTGTATCGCGGACGTCGCCGGGTGGGCAAGCGGGGTGGCGTCGCGCCATGATCAACTGGTAGGCGGACTCGCCTGATCCGTCCAACCCGGAGCAGGCTTGGTGATCTGGTTCAGATCGGGGTTTCGGCGGCTCCGGTGGGGCGCTCCAGCGCGCCGGCGGCGATGGCGACATGCCGCCGGTCCCACGCGGGTGTCGCCCGAGGCCCGCCGGCTCCGACGTGCGCCGTGTACGGCGACGACTCAGCCCGCCGGCGTGAACCGGGAGCCGCGCGTTCTGAAGCCTCCGCCGCGTGCGAAGGTTCGCGGCTTGACACCCTGCGGACCGCTTCCGTATGCGTTTCTGCACCAAGCTCGTGGCTGTCTCGCCCGTTCGGCCGGCCGGAGGTTCCGTGAAAGCTGTCTTGCTCGCCGGCGGTTTAGGAACGCGGCTTTCTGAAGAGACGAGCGTTCGGCCCAAGCCGATGGTCGAGATTGGCGGCAGGCCGATACTGTGGCACATCATGAAGATTTATTCCGCCGCCGGTGTGAACGATTTCATTGTTTGCCTTGGGTACAAGGGATACTACGTTAAGGAATATTTCTCAAACTACTTTCTGCACATGAACGATGTGACCATCGATATAACGCAGAACAAGGTCGACGTGCACACGTCACGCGGCGAGCAGTGGCGGATCACGATGGTCGACACGGGCGCCGATACGATGACCGGAGGCCGGCTCAAGCGTGTCGCCGAGCACTTGGAGAACGAGACCTTCTGCATGACCTACGGCGACGGGGTGGCCGACATCGACGTCGCCGCCCTGGTCGCGCACCACCGTAGCGCGGGTCGCGCAGCGACGGTCACGGCCGTGCGGCCGCCGGGCCGCTTCGGCGCTCTGGACCTGGAGGGGGACCAGGTGCACGGCTTCGTCGAGAAGCCGTTGGGCGACGGTAGCTGGATCAATGGCGGCTTCTTCGTGCTCGAGCCGCAGGTCCTCGACCGGATCGAAGGCGACGCGACCGTCTGGGAGCGCGAGCCCCTGCAGGACCTCGCCAGCGACGGGCAATTGAACGCTTACCGCCACACCGGCTTTTGGCAGCCGATGGACACGCTGCGCGACAAGCGCGAGCTGGAGGAGCTGTGGGACAGCGGCCAGGCCAAGTGGCAGCTGTGGTGACCTCGCCGGCCGCGTTCTGGGCCGGGCGGCGCGTCCTCCTCACGGGTCACACGGGCTTCAAGGGGGCGTGGGCCGCCCTGTGGCTCGAGCGCATGGGCGCGGAGGTCACCGGGCTGGCGCTGGCGCCGCCCGCGGGCACCTCCCTGTGGGACGACCTGGGGCGGCCCGGCGGCGAGCGCCTGGGTGACGTGCGCGACCCCCGCGTCGTGGCCGACGCCTTCGCCGCCGCGCGTCCGGAGGTGGTCATCCACATGGCCGCGCAGGCGCTGGTGCACCCGTCTTACGACGACCCGGCCGAGACCTTCGACACAAACGTCATGGGCTTGGTGCGCGTGCTCGACGCCGCCCGGACGGCTGAAGGCGTGCGCGCCGTGGTCAACGTCACCAGCGACAAGTGCTACGAGAACGTCGAGCAGATCTGGGCCTACCGCGAGAGCGAGCGGATGGGTGGCTCGGACCCGTACAGCGCCAGCAAGGGCTGCGCCGAGCTGGTGACCACCTCCTACCGCCGCTCTTTTTTCAAGAAGCCGGAGGGGCCGTTCCTGGCGTCGGGGCGCGCGGGCAACGTTATCGGCGGCGGCGACCGGGCGGTCGACCGGCTGATCCCCGACTGCGTGCGCGCCTGGTCGCGCGGCGACCCCGTGGGCGTGCGCAACCCGCTCGCCACCCGGCCCTGGCAGCACGTGCTGGAGCCCATCGCCGGCTACCTCGCCCTGGCGCAGGCCCTGTGCGAGCGGGGCGCGGACGCGGCGGAGGGCTGGAACTTCGGCCCGCCCGACGCGGACGCCTGGCCCGTGGGCCGGGTGGTCGACCGGATGGTCGGGCTCTGGGGAGAGGGCGCCGCCTGGCGGCAGGACGCGAACAGCTGGCCGAAGGAGGCCATGCTGCTGCGCGTGGACGCCTCCAAGGCGCGCCACCGCCTGGGCTGGGCCCCCCGCCTGCCCCTGGACGAGGCGCTCGGCTGGACGGTCGAGTGGTTCAAGACCGCCACGGACCCGGAGCGCGCGCGCGCCGTGACCCTGGCGCAGATCGAAGCCTATGAGACGCGAGAGCCCGCACGGTGAGCCACGCCTGCCGTTTCTGCGGCCACCCCCTCACGACCACCTTCGCCGACCTCGGCATGTCGCCGATCTCCAACGACTACGTGGCCGCCGAGCGGGCGTTCGCCATGGAGCCGTTCTACCCGCTGCACGCCTACGTCTGCGACAACTGCTTCCTGGTGCAGCTGATCGACTATGAACGGGCGGAGAACATGTTCTCCGACGAGTACGCCTACTTCTCCTCCTACTCCGAGTCCTGGCTGCGGCACGCCCGCGCCTATGCGGAGGCGACGATCGCCCGCGAGCGGCTGGGGCCGGACTCGCTGGTGGTGGAGATCGCCTCCAACGACGGCTACCTGCTGCAGTACTTCAAGGAGGCGGGCGTGCCCGTGCTGGGCGTGGAGCCCACCGCGAACACCGCGCGCGTGGCCCTGGAGGAGCGGGGCGTGCCGAGCGAGGTGGCCTTCTTCGGGCGCGAGACGGCCCAGCGGCTGCGCGACCGCGGCCAGCAGGCCGATGTCATGGCCGGTAACAACGTCATGGCCCACGTGCCTGACATCAACGACTTCGTCTCAGGCTATCCCATCCTGCTGAAGAAGGGCGGCGTCGCCAACGTCGAGTTCCCGCACCTGCTCAGCCAGATCGAGAACAGCCAGTTCGACACCATCTACCACGAGCACTTCTCGTACCTGTCGTTCACCGTGGCGCGGAAGATCTTCGCCGCCC
The DNA here is from genome assembly GCA_964242255.1 of uncultured Caulobacteraceae bacterium. GTDB lineage: Bacteria > Pseudomonadota > Alphaproteobacteria > Caulobacterales > Caulobacteraceae > JASLDZ01. The sequence continues at coordinate 16,952 of CAXTCO010000002.1, forward strand.
ACGGCATGCGGGTGTACGACAAGGAGGAGCTGACGACGCACGGCGGCTCGCTGCGCCTCTACGTCGCCCACGACGACGACGCGGCGCGGCCCGACACGCCGGCGGTGGCCGAGATGCTGGTGCGCGAGGCCGCAGCGGGCCTGGGCGATCTCGACACCTACCGGCGCTTCTCCGCCGGCGTGGTGGAGGCCAAGTGCGATTTGCTCGACTTCCTGATCGCCGCGCGGCGGGAGGGCAAGACTGTGGCGGGCTACGGCGCGCCGGCCAAGGGCGTCACCCTCCTCAACTACTGCGGCGTCAAGCCGGACCTCCTGGAGTTCACCGTGGACCGCAGCCCGCACAAGGCGGGCAAGCTGCTGCCCGGCGTGCGTATCCCGATCCTCGACCCGCAGGAAATCCTGGCGCGCCGGCCGGACTACGTGCTGATCCTGCCCTGGAACCTCAAGGACGAGATCATGGCGCAGATGGCGGCCGTGCGGGAGTGGGGCGGCCGCTTCGTCACCCCCATCCCGCGTGTGCAAGTCCACGGGTGATCTTCGAGCCCACCGCGCTGGACGGCGTCTGGCGGGTGCGCCTGCAGCCGCACGCGGACGAGCGCGGCTTCTTCGCCCGGACCTTCTGCGGCGACGAGTTCGCCGCCCACGGCCTGCCCGCCGTGTTCGAGCAGTCGAGCCTGTCGCACAACGCGCGGGCCGGCACGCTGCGCGGCCTGCACTATCAGGCGCCGCCGCACGCGGAGGCCAAATTCGTGCGCTGCGTGCGCGGGGCGGTGTTCGACGTGGCCGGCGACCTGCGCGAGGGCTCGCCCACTCGCGGCCGCTGGGTGGGCGAGACCCTGTCGGCGGAGAACGGCGTCGGCCTCTACGTCGCGCCCGGGATGGCGCACGGCTTCCAGACGCTGACGGACGACGCGGACGTGCTCTACCAGATCACGCCCGCCTTCCGCCCGGGGTTGGGCCGCGGCGTGCGCTGGAACGACCCCGCCTTCGGCATCGACTGGCCGATCGCCGAACCCTTCCTGTCCGAGCGCGACGCCGCCTATCCGGACTGGACGCCGTGAGGGTGCTCGTCACCGGCGGCTCCGGCTTCATCGGCCGCGAAGCGTCGGCGCAGCTGGTCGCGGCCGGCGCGGAGGTGGTCTCGGCCTCCCGCTCGCCGCCGGAGGCGCCCACGGGCGCGGCGCACGAGCCGGTGGACCTGCTGACCCCCGGGACCGCCGCCGACCTCGTGGCGCGTGTGCGGCCCACCCACCTGCTGCACTTGGCCTGGAACGCCACGCCCGGCCGCTTCTGGACCGCGCCCGACAACCTGGACTGGGCGGCCGCCACCCTGTCGTTGGCGCGCGCCTTTGCGGAGGTGGGCGGCGAGCGGGCGGTCTGCGCGGGCAGCTGCGCCGAGTACGCCTGGGACCGTCCGCGGCTTTCGGAGCGGGACGAACCCGCCCCCGCCACCCTCTACGGGCGGGTCAAGGACGCCACCCGCCGCGCCGTGTGCGCGGGCGGCGAGGCGCTCGGCGTCTCCACCGCCTGGGGCCGGGTGTTCTGGCTCTATGGCCCCGGCGAAGCGCGCGGACGGCTGATCTCCGACGTGGGGGCGTCCCTCGCCCGGAACGAGCGTGTCGAGACCAGCGAGGGGCGCCAGGCGCGCGACTTCCTGCACGTGGCGGACGTGGCGGGCGCCTTCATTGCGGCGCTGCACGCCGACTGGCGAGGGCCGTTCAACATCGGCTCGGGCGACGCCACGCCCGTGCGGGAGGTGGTGGGCCGTCTCGCGGAGGTGATGGGCCGGCCGGATCTGGTCCGCTTCGGCGCGCGCCCGACGCCGCCTGGCGAGCCGCCGGAGCTGGCCGCGGACATCTCCGTGCTGCGGGAGGAGATCGGCTTCCGTCCCCGCTTTTCGCTGCAGGCCGGCCTTGAGGACTCCGCGCGCTGGTGGGGATCCCAGGCCGTCTGAGGGCGGTCAGCGATTGACTTATCCCCGCACCCCGCGCCGCGTTTAACCTCGGGCTCCGTTCTCCTGGAGCTGATCATGTCCGACGACGCCACGCCCCACCTGTCGCTTCCCTACCTCGCCGCCGCCCAGGCGCAGAAGCACGTCACGGTGAACGAGGCGCTGGCGCTTCTCGACGCTCTGACGGGCTGCGCCGTGCTGAGCCGCGCCCTGGCGGCGGAGCCCGCCGCCCCGTCCGAGGGCGACGCCTACCTGCTGCCCGCGGGCTCCGCCGGGGCCGACTGGGAGGGCCGCCCCGCCGGGAGCCTGATGCGCTTCGAGGCGGGGGTGTGGAGCCTCACGCCGACCCGCCGGGAGTGATCGTGTTCGTCGCGGACGAGCGCCGCCTCCTCGTGCGCGACGCGAGTGGATGGAGTTCCATGGAGGACCTGCTCGCCTCGCCCTCGCAGCTGGGGATCGCGCGACCGCGGACGTCCAACCGCCTCGCCGTGGCGAGCCCGGGCGTCCTGTTCACCCACGCCGGCGACAACCTGCGCGTGTCCGTCAACCAGCGGCGACGGCGGACACGGCCTCCCTAGTCTTCGAGACGGGCTACTCCGGGCGGGCGGAGGTGGGGCTGATCGGGGACGACGCCCTGCACCTGAAGACCTCCGCCGACGGCCAGACCTGGATCGAGGCGGTCAGGACGGACGCCGCCTCCGGCCGCGTCGACCTGTCGGCAGGCCAGCTGCGCGTGTGCAACCCCGCCACTCCGGTGCCGCTGCAGCTGCCCTCCGGAACTTGGTCGGCTCAGCTCGTCAACAACACCAACAGCGACGGCCAGCACGAGGCGGCTGTGGGCAACGTCTGGTACAGCGCCTCGACGTGGGCCTTCCTGGTCGGCACGGCGAACGGGCAGGTCGGCGGCAACTTCCTGCCCTTCTTTGGCGTACGCGGTGACGGCCGGTCCGAGTTCAGCGGCACGGTGCGCTTGGCCTCCGTGGCCAAGGGCGCGCTGCCCTCCGCCGCAGACCGTGGCGTGGGCGCCCTGACCTTCGTGCCGGACCACGCCGCGGGCCCGGTGGTCGCCTACTCCGACGGAACGACCTGGCGGCGCATCCGCGACCGCTCGCCGGTGGCCTAAGACATCGCCCCGCTTGCGCGGGAGCCGCCGGGCGGGTCTTGGGTCAAGCTGTCGAGGGACCAGCTGGTGACGGTGGTGCGGACGTGCCCGCTGCCCTCGGTCTCTTCGACCTCCCCCGGCGCGACGTGGAAGGCGTCGGGCGCGAGCATGCGAGGCGCATGCCGCTCAAGCAAGAGCAGGAGGTCGCGCAACGGCCACGGTCGCCCCCACCGGGCCACGTCCCCCGCCCGGGACCGCAGCGACACCCGGCCGTCGACGAGCACGGCGTAGCCCGACGACCGGAGCCGGAAGCAGAGGTCGATGTCGGCCGTGTCGGCGCAGAGGTGCTCGTCGAAGCCTCCTGCCGAGAGGAACACGTCGCGCCGTATCGCCAGACAGTCACGGGCGACCGCCGACACCTCACGGAGGAGCCCCGTCCGAGGCGGATGGCCGCCGGTCTCGGACGACTCGGCGGGCTCAAAGCGGGCGATGTAGGTCGCGGGCTCGCCCAGGCCGAAGGCGAGACCGGCGTGCCTGATCCGACCGTCTTGGAACAGCGTCCGGGGCGACAAGACCCCGACCCGGCTCCGCGACACCGTCCTGCATAGCCGGTGCAGCCAGTCGGGCGTCTCCGGCCGCAGCGTCGCGTCAGCCACGATCACCACGGAGCAGTCTTCCGGCGCCTCCTGCACGGCGGCGTTGACCTGACGACCATAGGACGCCCCTGCGGGGTCGCCGAGCGACGAGCGCGCCGTGACGCGGACCGCATGGTGTCCCTCTCGGCGAGCCCACGCTTCCAGGCCTTCGTAACCTGCGTCTTGGCCGGGCTCTTCAACGAGGACGAACGCCACCTTGTCGACCCCGCCATCGAGTCGGTGGGCGGTGGAGTCCGACACGGAGTCAGCCGCCGGAGCAGGCCTGCCTCCGGACCGCTCGGCGAGGAGCCGTGGAACGTAGGAGAGTGTGGTGGCGCACTCCGCGAGCCGCACGGTGGCGTCCCGGTCGAGGGCGACGTCGCCCGGCAGACCCGCCCGTCGCAGCAGGGAGCGCCTGACCGCGAGTACGCCGCCGAGGTCAGGGACGGCCGAGAACACCTCCTCGGAGAACGGGCCAACCCCGGCGGGGCGGCCGTCGGGGCGAGCCCGCTCGTCTCCGAATACGATGTCGCTGGCCGAAGAGGCCGCGGCGGCGGTGAGCCACTCCATCGCGCGGGGTTCGAGCTTCGTCCCGGGTGCGAGCACCAGGACGTGGTTCCGCCCGATTCGGCTCCCGGGATAGACGACGGCGCGCACGGCCGGAGCGGCCGTCGAGGGGTGGGAGGCCGTTTGCGCCTGCACCTGGGTGACGGCCGCATGTACGCGCGCGAGCTCCGCGTCGAGCTTCGACGAGAGCGACTGCACCCCCGACAACGCGGCGGAGGCGGAAGCGCGCGCCGCGCGCGCTTCCGGCAGCAGCAGCTGGAGGCGCTCCGCGACGAGCCACTCGTCGCTCTGCCGCAGCTTCTGCGCCGCTTGCGAACCCAGGAGTTCGGCCAGCTCCGCATCGGCGAGCGGACGCCCGGAACCCTCCTCTGAGTCACGGATCTCGATCAGAACGGAGAGGCGGCTGCGACCCTGCGTCAGTTGGCGCGAGACGGCGTCGACCATCGCCGGCTCGACCGGGCGCCCCAGCAGGGCTCTGAAGGCTTTGTCCGCGAAATCCGCGTCGCGCACCCCGGACCAGGACTTCGGCCCAGCCCGGCCGGAGCGGAGCAGGGCCGGCAGCCTGAATCCAGCCTGTCCGGAGCTCGCCGGCTGCGTCGCATCCGCGGTGTCGGGCGGCGTCGGCGCGCTGGCCAGGACAGGGGTGTCGGCCGCGTCCGGCGCCGGAGCGGAGCCGCCTCGGGCCTGCGCCGCCGCGACCAGCCGCTCCATCAGCGTGACGAGCTGGGCGACGTTGGCGTCCCATGAGAAGCGTTGAGCAAACACCCGGGCCTGCCTACCCAGCTGCTCCCGCTTCGCTCGATCGGTCGTCAGTCTCTCAAGCGACTGTACGAGCCCGTTATCGGTCTTGGCCAGAAGGCCGGTGTGGTCGCTTTGAACGATTTCGGGATGCGGACCGAAGTCATAAGCGACGACTGGCGTGCCCTGGTATTCGGCCTCCACGAGCGCGAGGTTGAAGCCCTCCCACTTGGAGAGGTTCAGCAGGACGTCCGCCGCAGCGTAGAGCGTCGCCAGCTCGTCGGACGGAACGTTTGCGCGGACCAGCATGCCGCGCGACCTCAGCTCCGCTTCGTCCGATGTGGAGACCCGACCTGCAAGCAGGAAGCGAGCCGGCAGGGCCTGAACCTCGGCGCGATGCATCAGCCGCAAGAGCTCGGGGAAGCCCTTGTACGGCTGCTCGTCGTCGCGCAGCTGCATGCGTCCGATCCAGAGGACCAGGCAGCCGTCGCCCAGGCCGTACTCCTTGCGGAGGTCGAAAACATCTTGCTGACGCGCGCGTGGAAGATGGTCCGCCCCGAGGTGTATCACCGTCGAACGGCGCTGAGCGTCGGGCGGTAGCCAGCGGTGGATAGAGTGGGAGATGGAGACGATAGCCCCGTTCGGACCCAGCTGCTGATAGGTCTTGCGGATGCGCTTGTCGGCGATGGCGTCCAGCGTGTTGCCGATTTCGGGTCTGAAGAGGGCGCCGGGAGGCGTTCCATATTCGACGGCGACGACCGGCCCCTCCAGCCAAGGTATCCAGTCATAGAAGGGCGGCGCGTGAACCATCCACACGTCGGGCGCGCCGATCCTGGCCTGTGCGAAGATCCTCTTCATCTCCGCTTCGCTGTCGAACCTGGGACCGGAGACGACCCTGTTCAGCACGACCAGTTCATAATCCAGCGCCGGCAAATCCATGTCGGCGCGGACCACAACCACGGTTACCTGATGGCCGAGCCGAGCGAGCCTGGAGGCCTGTTGGTCGACGACCAAGTCGACACCGAACCCGAGCTTCATGCGCTCGGTCAGGACGACGATTTTCAAGCCTGCCTCCCGGGGCGGGGATATGCGGAACTCTTCACCCTTGGAGTGACCACTGCGTGAGCCACTGTCGGAGGCGCGGATCGAGCTGGGCGTCGCCGCCGGCGTCGACCAGCGCCGTCGCCCTCTCCTCCAGGAGCTCGCCAGCGGCGACGCTCGTGCGCCAGGCCTCGATCTCGTGCGCCAGCGGCCGCCGCTTGAAGACGACGCGGTAGAACCAGTGGACCTCGTCGTCGGCGGGCTCGGGCTCGCTCGGCGCGATCTCGACGACGCCGTGCGAGCCGGCGCCCCAGGCGAGACGATGCAGCGCCTTCTTCTCGGGGATGGCGGCCTCGATGTAGTGGCGCGTTCGGTTGTCGGCGATCAGCAGGTTGGCCTGGGTCCCCTGCCGGTAGACTCCGCTCTTGGGCCACTCCGCCGCATCGTAACCGCGCCCATCGCGCCCGACCATGAGCACCCGGAGCCCTTCGGCGACGACCATCCTGCTCAGGTTGGAGGGACCGTGCTCGAAGAGATGCGTGCTCAGCTTGTCGATGAGGGACGCCTGGGGCTGCAGCTTCAGGAACAACTTTCGGCTCAGGGCGAAAGCGTTGGTCCGGAGGTGAGGGTTGGGGAAGGGGATGTTGTCGTTGATCTGATGGTGCTGAGGCGCCTCGTACGAGGCCGTGCAGCCCACAACGCCGACATCGCCGACGAGGTGCTTGGTCAGCTTGTGCAGCCAGGCGTCGCCCAGGATCTCGCTGTAAGTGTTCAGCAGGCAGACGACGTCCACATCCACCCGGCCCGCGGCGATGAAGTACGACCCCAAATCTCGTTCGCCCGAGTCGATGCCGATGAACGTGTGGTCCGTTCCATCAAGGACGGCCCGGGCTTCCTCCAGCTGGTCGGAGTTGGCGAAGTTCTTGACGAGGATGAACAGCCGGTGCGGCGTTCCCGCAGGGTGACGTCGGTAGGAGTCCAGGAAAGTCTTCAGAGACGGGATCGGATATGACGTGGCCCCCGACGCCAAGTAGAAGACGCCGGTAGTTCGCTCCTGCGATGCGGGCAGGGTCGTCATCAGTAGGTCGTCTCCGAATAGGTGAGCCGGTAACTGGCTGGCTGCCGCTCGAAGCAATCCTCATTGTAAAAAGAGTCATAGACGACGCCGCTCCACCGTTGTGAAAAGTAGTCGAAGTCCTGCGGGCGAGGCGGGCGCTCGGCACTGACGGCGTGATAGTGGAGCAGTTCGGCCGCCGGCTCGTACACCACCGAATAGCCCATCTCACGGAGGGTGTAGCAGAGGTGGGCGTCGTTGAAATCGATCGGCAGCTGTTCGGGATAGCCGCCGGCTTCCTGGAAGCGCGACTTAGAAATCAGAGACACGGCACCGGTGATCGCGACGTAGTTGCGGACGCCGGCGGTGCTGTTCTCGTATCCGAAATCCTGCCTAGGCCAGCGATGACGGACGTGGTGCAGATGACCGTCGCACGCCACCATGCCCACGTGCTGCAGAGTGTCATCCGGGTACAGGAGCTTGGCCCCGACGATGCCGACGTGCGGCTTCTGCAGGTGGGCGAGCATACGCTCGATCCAATCCGAACTCAGGGGCGCAACGTCGTCGTTGAGTATGAGCAGCACCGAGCCGAGCGCGTATATTGCTCCCAGATTTATCTTCCTCGCGATGTTCACCTCGGAGAGATCATAGGTCAAGTAACGGACACTCACGTCTCCGACGTTCGCCAGTCTGCTCCGATCAAGGTCGCCATTTTCAACGATAATAAACTCGATGTTCTTGTAACTCGATGTCTTGACGATCCCGCCGACGCATTCGACGAGCAGATCTACCTCGCGGCCGCCATAGGTGATGACCTTCCCCGCCGTCGGGATCACGATAGAGACGAGGGGTGCGGTCTCGAGATCGACCTTGACGTCGTAGGAGCCTGATCCCGGCGCGTTGAGCCGGACGACGCCTGTCCTGCCTGTGCGGCGCAGCCGCCCCTCGATGGCGTGTACGTCCCGAGCCTCGCCGCCGTCCGGCGCACGTGCTCCTTGCTTTGCAAGGAGGATTTTGCGGATGTGCTCGATCTGGACGGGTCGTTCCGTCAGCCTGAGGACGAGATCGTAGCGGCTGTCAGCTTCGCCCAGCAGATCCAGAGCGTGTCCGCCGCGGAAGACGACGGCGGAGTCCATATAGTTCGACGTCTCGACATAGTCCGGGCTCCAGCCGGGCTTGTGGACCGGCCAGCGCAGGCCCTCCGGCGTCCGCCGCTCGTGATCGAAGTAGACCAGCGCGGGTCCGGGATCGGCGTTGAGGAGACGGGCGACCTCATAGAGGCAATCCGAAGTCAGCGTGTCGCCCGCCTCCAACCACAAGAAGTAGGTGTCCGCCCCGGCCGCCAGCGCCTGAGCTGCGGCCGCCCTGTCGTGGACGATCTCCAGCTCTGGGTAGACTTGTCGCTCGAGGCTGCCGCACGTCACCTCCATGCCGGGCGAGTCGGCAGCTTCGACCAGCGCGACGAAGCGCGGCCTGAACTCCATGGTCTCGGCGTGGCGCGTCTGCGCAGGCCGGGCGCGCTCCCTCAGGATCAGGTCCGTGGCGCGATGCACGTCGTAGGGCCCGAACTTCGGGGCGGCGCTCGGCCGCGCCTGCATGACGCTGTGAAGGAAGTTCTCGAGCGGCGAGAGGTCCGGCCTCGAATCCGCGGTCATGTGGCGGCGCAGCTCGGCATCGGTCAGGAACGGATGGGGATCGTAGCCGAGGTCGGCCCCCTTCTCGATGTAGTGAAGAAGCGGATTCCAGCCCGAGGCTCGAACGTCCGGGTACTGGGCGAGGTACCAGCGCGTGTCGAAGAACCTATTGGGGTTGCGACCTTCGGCCACTCCGTGGAGCAGGTAGTGCTGCAGCGGGTCGCCTCCGGAGACGGCGACGTTGCTGTACTGCTCGAGGTACCAGTCACGCTCGAACAGGAAGCTGCGGTCGATCCGCTGATGTGAAAACAAGAACAGCCCGGACGGCGTCTCTTCGACAGAATAGCCGCCGGTGCGCTTGCCCGGCAGGACGTCGTAGATGTAGGCGGGATGCGTCGAGTAGCCCTTCGAAGCTCCCGTGAGCGCGTAATGAATCACGGGGTTGCCCGGGCCAGCGTCGGGATAGGTGCGGCGGTACCACTCCGTGTCGAAGACGAAGCTCGGGTTGCGGCCCTCGTCGGCCCCGTGCAGGACGAAGTGCAGAAGCGGCTCGAACTCGGCGGCGGCGACGTCCGGGTTGGTCTGGAGATACCACTCGCGGTCGAACAGGCGCGACCGCGCGACGAGCTCCATCTCTTCAGGCTTCTGGTCTGTCACCCGAGTTCTCGCGAGGCGATGCCCGCGGCGGACCGGCGGGTCGGCCGGCGGCGGCGCCAGGGCGCGACCGCTACCTCAGCCTGTCCGCCGGAGCAACGCGGCAAGAGCGGGATGCTGCGGAGGCGCCGCCTGCTCTTCGGGGGCGTGACGCCGCCCCGAGAGCGGCGGCGGCGCGGGAACGGCGCCGATCGCGATTCTTCTGGCGCAGGCCGGGTGTCTCGTGTTCGTGGGGCGCGACGCCGTCCGACCATGACCTTCCCCTCCCGTTCCCCCGACGACCCGGCGGGTCCCGCTTCGGCCGCCGACCTGGCGGCCTGCTACCGCCTGATCCTCGCTAGGGAACCGGAGTCGGAGGTCGTGGTGGCGAACCGCGTGGGCGCGCCTCTTTCCGGGCTCGTCGCCGACTTCGTCAGGAGCGAGGAGTTCGCCTCGCGCCTTGTCCGCCCGCTGCTCGAAGGCGACGGACCTCCCCAGGCCTACACCGCGCCGGCCGCGCCGGAGATGCGCGCTTGGCTCGGGACGCGGCTGGGCGTCGTCGTCGAGGAGGGCCTCGTCACGCGAACGGGGCTGCTCTCCGCCCTGCTGCGACACTTGGCCGGCGAGGGCGCGCCGCTCCAGGCGGAGCTGCTGCGGTTCCTGGCGCGGGAGCTCGGGCGGCCGAGCGCGCGCTTCGACGCGCCGCAGCCTGAGGCGTCGGCCCCGAGCGGGGCGGAGCGGGACCATCCGGACGCACCGGCCCGCCTGGCGTCGCTCGCGGAGGACGACAGGACCCTGGTCGAGCGGTCTGGCCTGTGGGACGCCGGCTACTACGCCGGCCAGGTCGGCGCGGCGCTCCGCGGGGCCGATCCCCTCCACCACTTCCTTGGCGTCGGCGGCGCGGCGGGGCTCAGCCCGCACCCCCTGTTCTCGAGCCGTCGTTACGTCGCCGAGAACGCCGAGGCGGTCGCTCTCGCGGTGAATCCGCTCGTCCACTACCTGCGGCGCGGCTGGCGGGAGGGGCGCGCGCCGAACGCGATGTTCGACCCCCTGTGGTACGGCCGCCGCCACGGCGTGGGCGGGGAGCCGCTCGGCCACTACGCCCTGCACGGCCGCCACCTGCGCCTGCAGGCGCACCCGCTGTTCGACGCCGCCTGGTACCGCACCGCCCACCCCGACGTGGCCGCGTCGGAGATCGACCCGTACACGCATTTCGTCGAGTACGGCTGGGAGGAGGGGCGGCGGCCGAACGACCCGCGCCGTCTCGGTCGCGCCCTCCGATTAGCCGTGGTCGCACACGTCTCAGACGAGGAGCTCTGGCCGGAGCTCTCGTTCCACCTCTACAAGTTGGAGCGGCCCTTCGACTTCTTCGTAACCTTGCCGACGGCGGCCGGCGAGGCTCTAGCCCAAGCGATCCGGGCCGAATGGCCCGGGGCGAACATCTCCCGGCCTCCCCCCGCGGGGCGCGACATCGGTCCGTTCCTGTCCGTCCTGCCGCACCTCATGAGCTACGACGCCGTCTGCAAGCTGCACACGGCGCCGGACATCTGCGACGCCGCGACGTGGCGGCTGCTGGCCTTCCAGGGCCTGCTGGGGTCGCCGGACCTCGTGGGACGCATCCTGGGATGGTTCGAGGCGGACCCCGCGCTGGTGATGGCGGGTCCCGACATCTTCCACCTCGACGGTCCGTGGAGCACGGGCGTCGAGGAGCCGCCGCCAGCCGGGCTCGTGAGGTCGATCCTGGGCGCCGGGGGGGCGCCGCCCGCGGCCTGGGGGTTCTTCGCCGGAGCCATGTTCTGGTTGCGCCCAAGCCTGTTCCGCGACTTTCCGCGGCAGGCGCTCATGGACGGACTTGAGGCGGCGGGCGACCGCGCCGCCGGCGTTCGCGCCGCGGTCCAGGCCGTCGAGCGCGTGCTCGGCCTTCAGGCTGTCCGGGCGGGCGGCTTCGTGGGCCTGACGGACGTGGCGGGGGCGGCACCGCCCGCCGACGTCCGTGTGAGCCCGGCGGGCCGGAACACCTCGCGCCGCAGCGTGCAGGCCCGCCTCCCCGAGCGCCGCGCACAGCTCGTCCGGAGTCGGGTCGAGCTGCAGAAGCCTCAACGACGCCGCTGGGTCGCGCCGCCCGGAACGGCTCCGGGCGTGAACTTCATCGGGCCGGTCGAGGCGATAAACGGACTGGGCGCCAGCGCCCGGGGCTACGTGCGGGCGCTCCGGAGCGCGAATGTGCCGGTCAACGTCGTCCCATGGCGCACCGGCTTCGAGCGGGTGCGCATGCTGCACCTCGATTCCGAGCTCTGCGGCGTGCAGCCGATCAACCTCGTCCACCTCAACCTCGACCTCCTCGAAGGTCTTCGGCTGCTCGACTCGCCGCCGCTGCGGGACTGGGTCACGACGCGCGCGTACAACGTGGCGATCGTCTACTGGGAACTGGCCGCCCTAGACCCGGCTTGGCGCCCGATCCTGGACCGCTTCGACGAGGTCTGGGCCGCGAGCCGCTTCGTGCGGGAGGCCGTGACCGCCGCGTCGGACGTAACCACGCGGTTGGTGCGTCCGGCCATCGCCCCGATCGGGAGTCGCGCGGACGCGGGCGGAGCCGACCTGGGCGTCGATCCCGCCGCCTTCGCCTTCTTCTACGGCGCGGACGCCGCAAGCGGACTCTCGCGCAAGAACCCGCAAGCGCTGTGGCGCGCCTACGCCGACGCATTCTCCCCGGAGGAGGGCGCCTCCTGCGTCATCAAGCTCAGCTGTGCTGATCGTCACGATCCGGCGGTCGCCGAGATTGAAGCCTTGGCGGCATCGCGTCCAGACGTGCGCTTCATCCCGGACCTGCTCTCCCCGGACGAGATGGCGGCCCTGTTCCAGCGCTGCGAGAGCTATGTCTCGCCGCATCGCTCGGAGGGCCTCGGGTTGACGGTGGTGGAGGCCATGCACGCCGGCAAGCCGGTCGTGTGCACCGGCTACGGCGGCGTCACCGACTTCGTCTCGGAGGAGACGGCCTACGTGGTCGCCCACCGACTGACCGAGGTCGGGCCGGACGCAGCCCCGTACCCGAGCGGCTTCGTCTGGAGCGACCCCGACCCTGGTTCGCTGCGCCGGCAGCTCCGCCGCGTGTTCGACGACCGCGCGGCGGCGCGGGCGGTGGGGCGGCGCGGGCGCGACAAGGTGGAGGCGCTGTTCGGCGACGCAGCCACCGCCGGGGTCGTACGGGAGGAGCTGGGTCGCATCTGGCGCCGAGGCGGCGGCGCATGACGGGCCCGGGCTCGGCCGGCTTGCGCCGGACCGCTCACCAGCGGTCGACGTGTCCGTCCGTCCGGTCTCTCGGGAGCGCAGGGTTATAGAAGGGGTCGCAGCCGACGGCGCCGGACCAGCGGCGCTGGAAGAGTTCCCGATCCGATTCGGTCACGACCGACCGGCTCAGCGTCGCGCCCTCGAAGTGGTGCAGGCTGGCGTAGGGCGTGTAGACGCTGCGGAAGCCCGCGGCGCCCAACCGCAGGCAGAAGTCGATGTCGTTGTAGTCGATCCGCAGCCGCGGATCGAAGCCGCCGACCCAGCGCACCAAGCTCATGCGCGTGGCGAGCACGGCCCCCGTCACGGCGGAATAGTTCCTGACGACGTGGCTGTAGCCGCAGGAGCCGATCTCGTCGGCGCGCTGGTTGTGGAAGATGTGGGCGGAGGCGCCCTGCACGCCCAGCACCACGCCGGCGTGCTGGATGCGGCCGTCGGGGTACAGCAGCCGCGCCCCGACCGCGCCTACGCCCGGCCGACGGCTGTGCGCCAGCAGCGCCTCCAGCCAGTCCGGGCTGATCACTTCGATGTCGTCGTTGAGGATGACGACGTCCTCGGTCCGGACGTGGTCGAAGGCCGCGTTGATCTTGAGCGAGAAGTTGAACGGCGGCTGGAAGGCGTAGGTCTCGACGCGCACGTCCCGCGCCTCCAGGCGCCGGCGCACGTCAGACGGCATGGCCCCGTTATCCACGACCACCAGCTCGAAGTTGCGGAAGGTGGAGCGGTCGAGGATGCTGTTAACGGCGTGCTCGACCAGCAGGATGTCGCCGCGGCCCTCCACGAACCGCCGCCGGCTGTCGGTCGGCATGAGCAGGGTCACGGGGCGCGCCGGTGAGACCGGCCATTCGATGCGGAAGCTCCCGGTGAAAAGCCCCGGCGAGACCCGCGCCCCGGGACTCTCCTCCCGAGCGAAGTCCTCCACCGCCCTGGCGGCGGCGAGCAGCGCCTGCGGCTTGGCGTCGAGCTGCGCGGCCGCCGAACCGGGGAGCTTGCGCCAGTGGTACAGCACGTGCGGAACGTGGACGACCTGGCGCGCACGCGCCGTCGCCCGCAGCGACAGGTCGTAGTCCTGCGCCCCGGTGAAGGTCTCCCGCACTCCCCCGAGCTCCAGGAAGAGGCGCTTGCGCACCAGCATAAGATGCAGCACGTAGGCCACCGAGCCGAGGTGCTCAGGCGACCAGTCCGGTTTCAGGTACGGCTCGCTGCGTGAGCCGTCGGGCTCCAGCTTGTCCTCGTCGGAGTAGAAGACGTCGCCCTCCGGATGGCTGACGATCACCTGCGCCATCTTCTCGAGGGCGTCGGGCGTCAGCAGGTCGTCGTGGTCGAGGAAGCCCACGAACGCGCCCGTCGCGAACTCCGCGGCCCGGTTCGTCGCGGCGGCGATATGGAGGTTGCGGTCGGACCGTGTGATCTTGACGCGGGGGTCGCCGCCCCGGTGCCGCTGCAGCACGTGCCGGGCGCCGGCCAGTGTCGACGCGTCGTCGCAGATGCACAGCTCCCAGTCCGGGTAGGTCTGGCCGCGCACGGACTCGATCGCGGCCTCCAGCACCAGGGGCGGCGTGTCGTGCACCGGCATGAGCAGGCTGATCACCGGGCGCGCCGTCACGGCGGGCGCCTCGCCCGGTCGGGTCCGGCCGAGCAGCTCCGGCGGCCAGGGGAGCGAGGCGGGCGCGTGCACCTCGTCGATGAAGCGAGGGTCGCAAAAGGCGGCGCGCACGAGCCCGACGCGGGATCGCGCCGCCGCCGCCGCCTCACGCCCGCGGTCGCTGAGTGGCAGAAGGGCGGCGAGCCGGCCTGACGGCACGGGGGCCGTCAGGAAGGTGGACAGCGGGCATCCCGCGGCGACAGGCAGCAACACCCGCTCGCGGAACTCGGCGCCGGAGAGGATGGTGGCGAGGGCCGACGTCGGGTCCGGCGCCAGGGCGGCCTCCTCCGGCGTGGGCGGGCGGCCGATGAAGCCGGCGAAGAGCTCCGCAACTTCGGGGTTCAATGGCGCCTCTGGTGCTCGCCCACACGATGCGGCGTCTAAGCAGAAGCGGGGCGGTCGAGGAAGGCGAGGCCGTCCGCGCCCGCCCCCGGCGCGGTCAGGCTCCGGCCGCCTCCGCGAGCCGTCGCCCGGTCGCGAGGCGGCGTTCCAGCGCAACGGGATCGAACCGGGCGACGGCGCGGTCGGCCGCTTGCGCGACGGCGCGCGCCGCATCGCTCCAACGGTAGGGCTGCACGAACGGGTCGGCGGCCTCGAAGGGTCTCGTGCGCACGCGGTCCACGGCGGCCACGAGCTCGTCGGTGACACCGAACAGGTGCAGGTTGCGTCCGAGCGGACACCGCGCGGCGAGTTCGCGCAGGCTCGGCTGATCGAGGGCCAGCACCGGTCGGCCTCGCGCCAGCGCATTCATGACCGGCAGTCCGAAGCTCTCGTAGAAGCTGGGAAACACGACGACCTCGCAATCCGCATAGAGCGCGTCGACGACCTCCCGCGAGAGGCCTCCGGACCTCAGCCACGTCACGCCCTCGCGCAGCCTGGCGGAGGCGCCCAGCACGGTGAGCGGCAGGTCGGGCCAAGCGCGCCGCAGCCGATCCACCGTGGCGAGGACGTTCTTGTGCGGGAAGGGGTTGCCGACCAGCAGGGCGCCACGACCCGCCGTCCGCACGCCGTCGCGGGGCGGGTGCGCATAGTCGTCCGGCGCCGTGGAGCAGAACGCCGTGAAGTCGCCCGGCATGGACCGGACCCCGAAGCGCCGCCCGAACTGCGCGCGGGCGTAGCCGCCCAGCCAGCCGATGATGTCGGACTGCGCCAGGGCTGCGCTCCAAAGTCGGCCGTAGTCGGCGCCATCCAGCATGGCGACGTCCCCGGCGATGCTGTCCAGCATCAAGAAGCCGCTGAGGGGCGCCGCCGTCCAGGTGCGGAGAAGTTCGGCCCACGTGAGCGGCTGCCCGAGCTTGAGGCAGACGGGGTGTCCCGTCGGCGGCGCCGGGACGGCTTCGTCGAAGACTTGGAGGGTGGCGCCCTGCAGCCGATCCAGGCAGTGGAACCGCGCGGCGGCCTCGGAGCACCACAGGTGCACGTCCCGCCCGCCCGAGACGGCGAGCGCCCGAGCGACCCGGGTCGCGAACTCGGCGGTCCCGTCGTGGTGTTCGCGGAGCCCGGTGAGGTCCAGCAGCAGGCTTCTGCGCTCCAGCACCCGCGGCGCGGAGATGCGGTCGGCCAGACGCCTCGGATCGGTGAGCGCCCTTGTCCGGAAGCGGGCCTGCTCGGGGTAGAGGTTCGAGAGGATGGCCCCGTCCTCCTCCGAGAGGGCCGGCGGGTTCCACCCCTGCGGCCCGTCGCGGAGTAGGCACCCGAAGCCGTGGCGGTCGGCCCGCGCCATGAGGTCGATCAACGCTGCGTCCACGCCGTCGTACAGAGCGTCGAGACCGCCGAACTCGGCGATGATCCGGTTGCGGATCAGCACCCATCCACCCGGGGATGCGGGTCCGCGCCTCCAGACCGCCGTCGCGGAAGGTTCGTCCGCGCCCGAGACGGCGAAGCCCGCCATCGGGTCCTCCCCGAACTCGACCGTCGTGGGCGGCGGTCCGGCGGCTCCGGGACGGCAGACCAGAGCGTGGGCGCCGCCGCGCTGTGCGATCGCCAGCCCGACGTTGACGAGCGCCCTCCCGCTTGCGGAGCGGGAGCCGAACAGGAGGTGGGGCAGGCGCAGCGCCCGGAACTGAAGCGCCAGCGCCTGCGCGTGTGTCGCAGCCGCCTGATCGGCGCCGCTGAGGAAGGCCACGGCCAAGGCCGCGCCGCCCTCCATCGCCGCGGCGAGCACCCGTCCCGCGTCGCGCCTGGCCATGCCGTCCCCCGCCTCGACGTGCAGAACGGCCACCGTTCCGGTCGGCTTCGCCTGCGGCGTCGGTCCGCTGCTGAGCAGGTGCAGGTCGACGAGGGGCCCCGCTGCAGGCTCGACGCGGCCGGCCGTGCTGAAGGGATCGGGTCCGCTCGCCCGGAGCAGGTCGTCGTCGACCAGCAGACCCCGCGCCTCCACGGCCAGGACGTCGCGCAGCGGCGTGGCCGGCGCATCCGGGGCGCCCGCGCGATGGCCCCTGCGAAGCGCCTCGCGCGCCAGCGCCGGACGGTCGAGGGCTGCGGCGAGCTCGCCAAGCCGGAACGCAGGCGCGGGATCGCGGGGCGCGAGCTCCATCATGCGTCCGTAGTTCTGCAGCGCCTCGTCGACCTCGCCCGCCTCGCGCAGCACGTCGCCGAGGGCCAGCAGCGTCGGGACCGCGTCTCCGCCCGCCGCGATGAAGGCGGCGTACGCCCGCGCGGCGTTGCGCCAGTCCCGCCGATCGTGCGCCGACTGGGCGTCGTCGAGGAGTGAAGCCAAGCTCATCGTCCGCGCTCATACACCAGCGCGACGGCGGCCGCCTGCCGGGGGCGCGGCGGGATCGTCGCTTGACGGTCGGAGGGGCGGGCTCGTAGGTGCCGCCCACACGGAGGCGGGAGAGCTCAGGTGACGGGGACCCTTCCGGGCCGAAGCTTCAAGACCCGCCGGAGCGGCCGGCTCGGCGCCGCAGGGCCCGCGCCCGCGCTCGCGCGGCCGCGCCGCGCCGCGCCCGGCGTGGCCGCATGACGATCGCCGCGCAGGAGCCGCCCGAGGCGCGTCAGGGCGGCTGGTCTACGTTCGTCGCCAGCCTGAACGTTCAGATCAGGGTGTTGGGCGCGATCATGTTGCGCGAGCTGCACACGCGCTTCGGCCGCAACAACATCGGCTACCTCTGGCTCGTGCTCGAGCCGATGATCCTATCCGGCGGTGTTTCGATATTTCACGTCATCGCGCATGTACACTTGCCGTTCGGCTTCTTTCCGTCCACTTTCTATGCTTCGGGTTACATCACTTACATCATCTTTAGGAACAACGCCAATAGAGCGGCGGGCCTGATCGAGGGCAATCGGCCCCTCTTGTTCCACAAGAACGTGACACTGTGGGACATGACGATCGCCCGGGTTCTTCTCGATCTGGTGGCCACGTTTGGAGCGATGGTGCTGATCCTCGGAACCTACATACTTCTCGGGCTGGCGCCCTTGCCCGAGAGGCCGTGGCTCATCGTGGAGGGGATGCTGCTGATGAGCTGGTTGTCACTCGGCGTGGCGACGATGATCTCCGCAGCGTCGGAATTCAGCCCTGTTGTCGAGCGTTTCGTTCACCCGTTCACTTACCTAATCATCCCGTTCTCTGGGATGTTCTCGGTGATGGACGAGCTGCCGCGACCCATGGCGATCGCCAACTCGTTCTTCCCGTTTCCGCACATCGCCGATCTGGTGCGTATGGGCCTGAACGCGAACTTCACAAGCACGTACATGAACCTGACATACGTCGTCATCTTCTGCGCGGTCAGCACCATCCTCGGCTTTCTGTGGCTCGGCATCGCGCGCAGACACATGCACTTCGACTAAGCGCGGGTCGCAGCCGCGCCCGCGCGGTCGGGGCCGGCGCGTCGGGGTCGCTAGGAATTGCGCAGCGGCGTGGCTACTAAACGCTCGGCCGGTCGGTGCGAGCGCCGGCTGAGAGAGCCGGCAGGATCGCCCGCACGTTGAGGAAGGGTTCTGAGTTGCCGCGAGCGTTGATCACCGGGGTGACCGGCCAGGACGGGGCCTATCTGGCCCAGCTGCTGCTGGGAAAGGACTACGAGGTGTTCGGGTTGGCGCGCCGCACCAGCAACGGCGGCTTCCACGACGGACGGCTGCGGTGGCTGGGCGTGCTGGACGGCGTGCGGATCGTGGACGGCGACCTCCTGGACCTCTCGAGCGCCGTGCGCCTCATGCAGGAGTTCGCGCCCGAGGAGGTGTACAACCTTGGCGCCCAGTCGTTCGTCGGCACCTCCTGGCATCAGCCGATCTTAACCGGCCAGGTCACCGCGCTCGGCGTCACCAACATGCTGGAGGCGGTGCGGCTGGTGCGGCCGGACGCGCGCTTCTACCAGGCTTCCTCATCAGAGATGTACGGGCTGGTACAGGAGGCGCACCAGTCGGAGACCACGCCCTTCTACCCGCGCTCGCCATACGCGGTGGCCAAGCTCTACGGGCACTGGATTACGGTGAACTACCGGGAGAGCCACGGTATGCACGCGAGCTCGGGCATCCTGTTCAACCACGAGAGCCCGCTGCGCGGCATCGAGTTCGTCACGCGCAAGGTCACCGACGGCGTGGCCCGCATCAAGCTCGGGCTGCAGCGACAGCTCAGGCTCGGCAACATCGAGGCCAAGCGCGACTGGGGTCACGCCCGCGACTATGTGGAGGCCATGTGGCTGATGCTGCAGCAGCCGGTCGCCGACGACTACGTGGTGGCCACCGGCCGCACCACCACCGTTCGCGACATGTGCCGCATCGCCTTCGACCACGTGGGCCTCCGCATGGACGACCACCTCTACATCGACCCGGCGCTGTTTCGCCCCGCCGAGGTGGACCTGCTCCTTGGCGACCCTTCCAAGGCGGAGCGCGTGCTGGGGTGGACGGCGAAGACCACGCTGGAGTCGATGATCACCGAAATGGTCGACGCCGACCTCGCCCGCCTTCGCCCGCAGGCCTGAGGCGAGCGCGATCGTGCGGGCGCTGTTGACCGGGGGGCGGGGCTTCGTCGGCGCGCGCTTGGCCGCGGCGCTACGCGCGCGCCACCCCGACTGGGCCGTCGAGGCGCCCGACCGCACGCCTTCCGCCGAGGCGCCGGACGCGCTGGATGTGACGGAGGCGGGCTCGGTCGAGGTTTGGGTGCGAGATCGGCGGCCCGACGTGGTGGTGCACCTCGCGGCCGTGTCGGCGGTCACGGCAGCAACGCGCGACCCGCGGCTGTCCTGGCGCGTGAACCTCGACGGCACGCTCAACCTGGTGCTCGCGCTGCAGGCGCACGCTCCCGCGGCGCACCTGATGCTGATCTCGAGCGCGGAGGTCTACGGCCGCAGCCTGTCGCAGCCGGTTCCGGTGGACGAGTCCGCCCTGCTGCGGCCGGTGAACCCGTATGCGGCGAGCAAGGCGGCCGCCGACCTCCTGGTGAGGCAGGCGGGCGAGGCCGGACTCTCCGTCAGCGTGATGCGCGCGTTCAATCACACCGGGCCGGGGCAGTCGGAGCAGTTCGTCGCCCCAGGCTTCGCCGCCCAGATCGCGCGCATCGAGGCGGGGCTGCAGCCGCCCGAGGTGGTGGTCGGCAGTCTCGACGAGGAGCGCGATTTCCTCGACGTGGACGACGTGGTGGACGCGTACGCCGCCGTGCTCGACGTGCGCGAACGGCTCGCGCCCGCCGAGGTGTTCAACGTGGCCTCGGGCGAGGCCGTCAGGATCGGCGACCTGCTGGAGCGTGTCCGGGCGCTGGCGCGGACACCTGTGTCGGTCCGCTGCGACCCCTCTCGGCTGCGCTCCACGCCGACGCCTCGTGTCGTGGGAGACGCCTCGCGTCTTCGGGCCGTCACAGGTTGGCGGCCGCGCCGCCGCATGAACGACACGCTGGCGCGGCTGCTCGATTATGAACGCGCGCGGCTTGGGCGCTAGTGGCCGGAGCGCAGGCCGGACCCGACGCGGACGTTGCGGGTGCGCCGGGTCGGGGGCGCCCTTCACCGTCGGCGCGCTCGAGCGTCGAGGAGATGTACTCCGTTTCGGCCGCCGCCCAGCGACAGTGCGGCGAGCTGGCTCGCACCGCGGTCACAGCCGCCCTAGTGGAGGTCGAGGCGTGTCGCCGGGTAGAAACACCAACCCGCCCCACATTCCAATCATCGCAGACCTGTCGGACAGCAAACCAGCCGGCCGTGCGCTACTGTGGAGCACGCCCACGTAATCGGCTCTTGCAGAGCCTCAACGACCCCAAGCGCTGGCTCCGCGAGTAGGAGCGAGCGCACCTGGGGTGGTTCAAGTTGGTTCAAGCGGAAAGCGCAAGAAAACGCTTGACGCATAAGGGTTCTATCAGAGGTCAGGCCGTTGCTGACGCAGGGTGGGGTGGCGCCTCGCAGGCCCTAAAACCGGGTAAGAGACCGGGTAAGAGCGCCTTGACTCCGACGTGGGAGTCGAGCCCCGTGTGGCATGGCTAAGCACCACCACATCCTCGTTGCGAACCACGTTCCCAACCTCAAGGCGGGTACGCACAACGACGGCGAGGGTCTCAGGCTGATCGTGCAGAAGAGCGGCGCCCGCTCGTGGGCAGGGCGCTACTATCGCGAGGGCCAGACGCTGAACCGCGGGTTGGGTTCATACCCGGAGGTCGGCGTCGCCGCCGCCCGAGCTGCACACAAGGCCATGCGCGACCGCATCAAGGCAGGCGAGCCCGAGCCCGAGGAGCCGGTAGCCGAGCCGTCCAAGCCCGGCGGCCCGACCTTCGCCGCCGTGGCGGAGAAGGTGATCCCTATCGCCCTCACCAGCGAACGCCGCCACCCGGACAAGCCGACCAAGTCGGAACAGCGCTGGCGAAACGCGATCTACAAGCACGCCGCCAATCTCTGCGAGCGCCCGATCCGGGAGCTCGGGACCGACGACATCCTGTCGGTCCTGGAGCCGATCTGGACGGAGATTCCCTCAGGCTCCCGTAAGACGCGCGAGCACCTCCACCGCGTCTTCGCCTACGCCATCGCCAAGGGCGACCACGGCGGCCCCAACCCCGCGCGTTGGGAAGGCCACCTCGACCAGCTGCTCAAGAAGGACAAGCCGCCCTCGACGCCCCACCCCGCGCTCCCATTCAGGCAGGCCCCGCGCTTCCTCACCAACCTGCGGACGCACGAAGGCGTCGGCGCCGCCGCGCTGGAGCTCGTCCTCTTCACCGGCGTGCGCACCGGCGAACTGCGCCTCGCGACCTGGGGGGAGATCGACTGGAAGACGGGCATCTGGATGATCCCGCGCGAGCACTGCAAGGAGCGTAAGACGCTCGAGAAGCTCCACCGCACCCACAAGCGCATCCCGCTGTCCGC
The DNA here is from genome assembly GCA_964242255.1 of uncultured Caulobacteraceae bacterium. Taxonomy (GTDB): domain Bacteria; phylum Pseudomonadota; class Alphaproteobacteria; order Caulobacterales; family Caulobacteraceae; genus JASLDZ01. Next base: position 38,513 of record CAXTCO010000002.1, read on the forward strand.
CCCCGCGAAGGCCGTGCTGGAGCGGGTCAGGCCCGCCAGACCCCGCCGCGACGGACCAATCTTCAGCGTGGACGGCGAGGAGCCCATTTCTGAGAACACGATGCTCGACGTGCTGGAGGCCATGGGACTGAAGGGTCAGGCCACGACCCATGGCTTCCGCTCGACCTACCGCGACTGGACTGCCGAACAGCGCGTCCGCCTCCCGACCGGTCGCTACGTCCCCGCCTACTCCTACGAGGCCGCCGAGATCGCCCTCGGTCACAACGTCGGCTCCGAAGTCGAGCGCGCATACCGCCGCACCGACCACCTGGAAGAACGCATCGATCTCGCCAGAGACTGGGCCGACTACGTGCTAGGTGTTCAGCGGGCGGTCGTTGACCCAGCCGACCAGCTTAACGCCTTCCTGCGCGATACAGACCTTTTCGCGCGATTTGAGGAGTGGCGCACACGCATGCTTACTACGTGACGGACCGCTGACCTAACGTGCGTGCTGTGGTCGAGTGCTGCGGCTGACTCGATAGAGACCTTGCGAGGGTCCGCTTCGGGGGCCGCGAGCGGAATACCCTCGGGGATGGGAACTCCAGGGGCCGGCCGTGACTGACGGCGCTTCGCCAAAGCTCTCGCCACGTGTGCATGCGCTACTCGCGACCTTAGGGTTGAAATGGTGGAGCTTCACGCCATCATTGCCGACAGTGATAGTAGCCGTGAAGGCCTGGGCGTGGATGCAACTTCAGATGTAGGCGGCGTCGCTGCGCGTCTTGGCTTCAAATACCAAGACCATGTCGCCGCGATGTTTGTTCTGCAGATGATCGACAATCGTCGCATTTTGCAGGTTGAGTGCGAAACGAGCGACGACATCACCTTGCTGCACCGCCGCGGCACCGAAACGTGTGCCGAATACGTCCAGGTCAAAAGCACCGACCGAGACAATAAGTGGACGTTCAAGGAGATCACGGACCGTGATTCGTCCGGCAAAGATCGGCCGACCTCACTAGCGGAGAAGTCCCTCCTCGCCGACAAGGCAGGGGCCAACGCCAGGTTCCGCATCGTCGCCAGACGATCCGTTAACGCGACTGCCGCCGCCTTACTCGAAGCGGTCGATCGCCGAAACCTGACTGGCGACATCGAGGCGCTCGCCACCAAGATTCTTGCAAAGCATCGCGCGACCCGCTCGGAGATGGGCAACGATCTTGGCTACTGGACGCGGAACGCTTTTTGGGAGGTCCTGCCGGGCGTCGATCACGTCGAGCTGAAGAATCTACACGCGATCAGCACGATGGCCGAGGCCGCTGGTGCCAACCCCACCAACTCCCACGTCAAGGCGATCTACAGGGACCTGCTGGCGATGGTGGATGCCGCGGCCGTTGCGACCCGCAAACAGCCCGAGCTGAAGACCATCAGCCGGGCGTTGGCCGTGGCATGGTGGGAAAAGCAACTAGCCCAGACGAACGCCGCCCAGACCAAGACCTCGAAGCCATACCGAACCAAGGGGGATCGCTTCTTCGCCGAGATTCATCGCGTTGACGCTGACTTCCATCGCTCCTCGAGTGGCTACGACGCGCTCTACGAGCGCAAGGTCTGGCGGTCCAGACAGTTGGCGCGGCACCTCGCAGACTGGGTGCCGGAGCTGACGTTGAAAGCCAGCGAGCTTGTCGAGATCACCCCCCTGAACATGCGCGCCAAGTTCGAGGCGGCTCTACAGGTGGTGAAGGCCGAGCGAGTGCTGAACGTCGGCAATCTGCTGGCCGAGACGCTCCTTCACGCTGTCCTGCGACATTGGTTCGGCAGCGAGCCGGTGCCGTGCAAGCTGTTCCACCGGTCCACGCACGGCGACAAGGTCACCAAGAACGCCCACCTCGTCCACGGCGAGAGGGGGGACGAGTTGTGGATCGGTCGAACACATCTCTTCGACGAGCGCGACCCGGCGCCGCTTTATGCCCGCATCGCCGCTGAACTCACCGACGCCCTCGACACCGAATTGCTGGTCGAGGAGCGGGGCATCATTCTTCAGCTGCGGGAACCGCAGCACTACACCGACCATGCTATCGGCGCGGCGCTGTCGCCGGGTGCCCCGATCGATGACTTCATCCGTGTCCTCTGCCTGCCGCTACTTATCGCCTATGACAGCTCCGTGCTCTCCGACGGTCATGCCGACGACTATCAGGCGCGCTTGTCAGAGGAGATCGCTCATCTCGGGGCTGGGGTGACAGCCAGCCTGCCAGCCTCAGTCGAGGAAGTGCGCGTCCACGTCTTCCTGATCCCGGTTGAGAACCTTGCTGTGCTCAAGGATCAATTCGCTGACTATCTGGGGCTGTCATGAATTACGCAAGCGTCAGATCCGCGCTGGGCGAGGAAAATCTCGGCGGTGAAACGCCATTCAACCTGCTGCGGGCGATCGCCGAACACGTCAATGACAAGGCATCTGCTCAGAACGGGCGCGACTTGGTTATCCGCGCGCTCGCTAGGAGCGCGTGCTTCGACGAGTTCGAAACCCAGATCCTGACCTCGCTCGTTCGTGCGGTGGGGCTCTACCCCTACATGGGAGACACCCTCACGTTCGCGCAGGAGGACGATCGCCTAGCATACGAACTGCATCGGCCAGACGGCATGGACGAGGTGTTCCACAGTCTCCAGGCGAAAGTCTACTACCAGCTCAGGACGGGCTCCAACGTCGTCCTCAGCGCCTCGACCAGCGTCGGCAAAAGCCTCTTGATCGATGCGATGATCGCGCTCGGGAAATTTAAGAAGATCGTCATTGTCGTGCCGACGTTGGCGCTCATCGACGAGACACGAAAGCGGCTCGTACGACGCTTCCGGGACACGGTCCACGTGATCACCCATCCCACGCAGGCGTCCGATCCAAAGAGCGTAAACGTCTACGTGCTCACCCAGGAGCGGGTCCGGCAACGGGAGGATCTGACGAACGTCGATTTTTTCGTGATAGACGAGTTTTACAAGCTTGATCTACGCCACGAGAAGGACAAGCGGCGCGCTATCGAGCTCAACCTGGCCTTCCATCAACTCGCCGGGACTAAGGCGCAGTTCTATCTGCTCGGGCCGAACATTCACGCGATCAAGGGGCTGGATCGTTACGAGCTCCACTTCATACCTTCCGAGTATTCGACGGTCGCCGTCGACGTCGTCAATCTTGACCTCCCCACCCGTGGCGACGAGCGCGATGCGGCACTGATCGAGCTCTGCAAAAGGTTGCACAGCGCGACCCTGATCTACTGCCAAGCCCCCGGCAGCGCCTCACGCGTTGCCGACACGCTGATGCGGGACGTGGCGAAGGTGGACGTTGCCGCCTGCGCGGAGCATGCCGACTGGATCGACGAGAACTTTCACGCCGAATGGGTCGTCGCGAGAGCCCTGCGGCGGGGCATTGGTCTGCACCATGGCGGCATCCCCCGTGCCCTGCAGCAGCACATGGTGCGACTCTTCAACGACGGCATCATTAAGCGCCTCATCTGCACATCGACGTTGATCGAGGGGGTTAATACAGCGGCCGAAAATGTGATCGTCTATGACCGGAGGCGAAACAAAAATGTCCTGGACTTCTTCACCTACAAGAACATCCAGGGACGCGCCGGACGGATGGGACGGTACTTCATCGGCAAGGTCTTCATGTTGGAGGCGGCGCCCGCGGACGAGGAAACGATCGTCGAGTATCCGGTCGGTGAGCAGGGACTCGAGACGCCGCTCTCATTGCTCATGCAGCTGGAGGACAGTGATTTGACAGACGTGTCGCGCTCACGCGTGGCCGATGCCCTTAGGGACAGCTTCCTCAGCGAGGACACCATCCGACTAAACGGCTCAATCGAGCCCGACACGCAGAACCGCCTAGCCCGCGCCCTGTTCGAGGCTATGGCGGAGCGACCCGACCTTTATACCTGGCGCGGCTTCCCCAAGAAAGCGCAGCTAATCGCGGTCGCCGAACTGATGATGGACTACCTTTCCGGACCCACTATGCAGAACCTGGGCATAGGCTCGGCCCGGCAGCTTCACTGGCACCTTTCACGATTGAGCCAAGACGGCGGTCTCAGGGCCTATCTGTCGGATGTTGCGAACGGCGTGCTGCCCGGCCAAGACGTTTCTGCCAAAGTCGACGAAGCCCTGAAGATCACCCGCAACATCGTCAGCTACAGCTTTCCGCAGGACCTTATGGTTGTTCATAACATCCAGCTCGAGGTTGCCGGCATGTTAGACGTCTCGGCGGGAGACTACAGTGTCTACGCCGACGCCGCCAACCACCTCTTTCTACCGGCGACGATCGCGGCGCTCGACGAATACGGCGTGCCCTTGCAGATCGCACGCAAGATCGCGGGATACCTCGAACCCCACCACGTTCTAGACGACGTCATTTCCAAGCTGCGAGCCCTTAACGCAGACGGTATCGATGTACTGACCGATTTCGAACGGCGATGGCTTCAGGTGGTCCAGGAGAGTCTTTAAGTCTAGTCCCACAGCATCCGCTTAATGAGGCCAAGCCATCTCCGACTAGACCGACCGTAACATATTTGGCGTGCCGTGCCTCAGTCGTATGGCTGCGCCTTCAGGCAATGGCCAATCGAAAAGTCAATCTTCGAGCCATCAGCCCATAGGAGCCAAAAGCACCTCCTGGAAAACTGGGGACGTCGCCTGGCGGAACGTTTACTTCAAAGGCAACGATCCCATTCCCGGCCTGTTCGTCATACTCAGAGTGACGTTCCAGTAGCGAGGTCAACTCGGCGGCGTCTTCCAGGCTAACACGATCACCTACTTCGTATCGGTTGAGCATTGTCGCGAAGAACACAGTGGCATCCCCGGCCTTCTCAAACTTCCTTGTTCTGAGCGAGACCTTTCGCGCTTTCCCCATCTGGTTCTCCTTACCTGTATCTGTATCATTGGACAATCGGGCGCGACACGAGGCAATCGATCAGTGGACTGCGTGGCGGGCGTTTGGTGGGCGTTCGCAGAACGGAGATTTGCGAGTGTTCCGACGGGCAGAGCGGGGGCGAGTCGCCGGCTGATATTCGAGAAATGCTTCTCGGCTGGAGCTTACTTGTCTCACCAACGCCGCTTGGTCCGCTATAATGCCCAGCCGCCATCCGGAGGATGATTGAGTGTCCGCTTTCAGGCGCGATCCCAGGGTCAGCTCATGGGGCATGCACGACGCCTTAGCGGATGTACCCGACACGGCAGCTACAACAGCGGGATGAGACCGCGTATTGATCCCTCTCGCGTCTTAACCCCGGAAGGAGTCGCCGCGTCGCGGTGGCCGTGAGTCGTCATCGCCGTGCTTGCGGGTGGGGTGGAGGTCGTTTGGACGGGCGGCCGCTCCGCACGATTCCGACCATACGGTCCACCGGGTCGGGACCGCTGCGACGTCGGGGCGCTCTCTTCGGGAAGGATGTCCCGGCGGCCACTCCGTTCGTGTCGATCTGGGCGAAGCCGGTCTGGGAGATCGCCTGCATCAGCGCTGGCTCGTCTTGCGCCGCCTTCGCAAACACCTTGGCAGCGAGGCCGGCGACCAGATCGCAGAGCTGAACGGCGGGGCTGTCGTGAGACCGGAGCGGCTCGGTCGCTCGGACGGGAAGCGGGAACTCGATGTCCGGCCCATTCAGGACGGGCTGTCGCTGGGGCGGCACATCCGGGGAGGTCATCGCCGACCAGAGGTCCCGCTGCTTCATGAAGCCGGCGGATTCGTCATGGAGAATTCGCATGTCGCGCACGCCCCGCTGCGCCCAGTAGCCGACGACATTCAGGACAGAGGTGACGTAGAGCTCCAGCGTGTCTTCGAAGGTTTCCGCCCGGTGATGGCGATCGAACACATGGAGGCCGCGCCTGGAGGCATCATAGAAGAAGGTGAGCTCGGACGGCGCGACGAGGGACAGAGCTGCGAGGTCAGCCGACAGCCGGAGTCGATTATCGGGCGTCGGGTGTCGGGCGAAGCGGTAGTAGGCCTGGAGGGTCTGATCGTAGACGCCGTCCGCTGCGATCTGTGTCAGACCGAAGTGGACGTAGTTAGCGAGCTGGCTGCCGTACCCGCCTGCGTAGAAGTCGTAGCCCGCGTCGTAGATGGTTGGCTCCATCAAGAATTCTATCATCTTGATCAGCAGGCAGAAGCGCTTGTCGAGATGCCAGATGTAGACCTTTTCGGCAACGTCTCCGACCGCTTCGGCGAACTCCGGAAGCCGACGCTGCGACCGAGGCCGACCCCAGATATTTTCGAACTTGAACTCTGCGGCCTGATAACGCGGGAACGCGTATCGCAGAATCTTCTCGGCCGCCTCATCGCCGATCCGTGAAGAAGCCAGCACGAAGTGAGGCTGGCGGGCGTCCAGCAGCTGACGTCCCGTGTAGCCGGACTCGTCGAGGAAGATGTCGTTCACGGCCTTTCGGGGCTCCTCGACATGACTTGCGGCGATCCGAAACTGCGCCGGGCCCGCGCCAACGTCTGCTTCGTTCTTCCTCCGAAGCCTGCGGAGGGCGGGACCTCCATGTAGGGGCCCGGGGCGCTCTTCGACAGGGCGCGGCGATGCTGGCGTCGGATCGACTTGGGCGTGCTGCGCCGCCTTGAGACTGTTATGTCGCAGACGAGGTGCAACGAGGCTTGCGTTGGTGATGCACCTTAACCGACCGTTTGTCGGTCGGCTCGAACGTCCTGTTTCTGGAGCCAGCTCAGAGTCCGTTCCTGGCGCGGGGGCGACGCATCAGCAGCGCTAAGCCGGACGCGATCTGCTATCCCCGATGGGAGCAACCTTGCAGTTCGGGAGGCATCCGATTAGTCGATGGCTGATCAGCCCAAGATATTTGCAACGCTGGCATGGGGCTTCGCACCGGATCAATGGGGAGCGATCGGGTTCTCCCTCGAGACGCTTAGGAACCAGCTGGCAGACGAGCTGAGACGCTCTGGCGGTCTAGTATTGACAATGGGTACTATGGGGGTCGAAACGGCGGAGCCCGAACGGGGTCGGCTGCTTGGACTACACGCGCTGGGGACGCGCCCCGTCGCGACTGAAGAGTTGGTAGAACGTGAGATGTGGGCGGAACACTTAAGGGAGAATGGAGGCGCACCGAAGTGGCCGTTCGGACTCCCGATCATCTCCGCCGAACGCTTTACTGAGCTCCCGCTTCGGGCTCAGCTTCTACCTCGTCTGCATGATGAGAACCTGCATCGTAAGTTAGCCTCGAGCTTCGAGCCGCTTACTGCCGAAGAAACTGCACGGGTCCTCGGTTGCAGGCGCGAGGCAGTAGCCGAAATTTGGAGTTCTCCAGCAGGCGCCTTCGTGGACCATGTTCTGCCGCGGAGGCCGACAGGACCGCCGCCGACACTCGGGCACAGGCTTCTCACCGCGACATCGGGCCCCGCCGCCACCTACTGCTTTCGCTTGAAGGGCCGGGCGCTGCCGCAAGTCGCACGCGGCATCGTGGGATGGCCGTCGGATTTGGTCATCTACAAGGTTGGATTTTCTAACAATCCAAATCGAAGACTCCGCGAGCTGAACGCTTACCTGCCCGACGAAGGCGAACTAGGTTGGGAGCCTGCATGGGCGCAGTGGCATACCGATGAAATTAACGCCTGGGCGATGGAGCAGGCGGTGTTCCGCGTCTTGGCAGCCCGGAAGGCGAAGCACATCAAAGGCGAAATTTTCGCTGCCCGTGAGGCCGAAATGCAGAGCGCATTCACTGAAGCTCAGCGGACCGCTGGACGACCTGTCGGGCCCGTTGTTGTGGCCGTGGGTGAGGAGGAAGTAGTCGCCGCCGAGCCGGCTCACTGAGGCGGAGCCAGCGGCGGCCTTGGTGGTCAGGGCCTAAGTCGCGCGGAAGCAGTGGCTCCGAACAGCTTGGCGCTTGAGCGGGCGAACGAATGTCCGGAGTCCGCAGCTAAGCCAAGGGCAGCTCCTGGCGCGGAGGTGAAGGGAGCGTGTTGCGGAACTAAGGCTTTGGCGTCTCAACATGTGGGCAATCTGAGTAGCCGGCGTGGTCCGATCGGATGAGCACACCAGACGCCTTGGCCCGCGAACCGCAAGTCCCGATGATAGGTTGTGCTCCTGCTTGGCGTGACCCGCCAGACGTCATAGTCGGCGGCTGTGCGGCTCGGGGTGTAGCCGGGGCGGCCGCTCGTTTGGTTCAGGATGAATGCGAAAGCATCCGCAAGGGTCAGCGCCAAGTAAACGCGCGGCGGATGTGATCGTCGTAACTGTGTCCGTCGCCCGACACTGGTCTGCAGACCCGTGCGAGAGATCGATGCGCGCGTCGTACGAGGAGCGGCGTGGAAAAGGAAGCGTGGCGGTTGGACTAATGACGTGACGTTCGGCTCTATCCGAACGATGAACCCTTGCCGGCTGCTAACGTGCCAGCCGCTACGCTCGACATCCCGCCTTACGGCGGCCACGACCATCATTCCGGTGACGCCGGCCCAAGAATCCGCGACTAGCTCAAGTCCCTCAGTCTGGAACGGTGAGAGGGACTGCAGCAGGTGTCCATGCCGCGCGTAGATCAGCGTTTGTGTCATATGGACCGGCAGCGGCATGCGGACTTGGATCAAAATGTGGTTCGTTGAGAACCGACGATAACGGAGCTTTCCCCCACGCCGAGTAACGCCGAAGCGGCGATGACTTGCAACAGTTCGCACGAGCTATAGCGATTGGAATGTCCGAAACCGACATCGCTCGCTTGGGTGGACCTCCCTAGAGTCCGGCTGTAATCCGCATTTGGCAACGCCTACAGCTTCAGCCAATGTCGGCATCCCGGAGCGAACCCAACGGCTGCTTCTGGCGCTTGATGGACGCTGCGAGCCGCCGCTTGCTCTACGTCACATTGGCCGCCGCCTGTCGCAGCTCGCTAGTCACATCTTGCACAGTCGGCAGGTCCCAGACGCGGTCCTCAAGGAGGAAGCGCCAGCTGTTGGTATGGGGAGTCCACTTGGCGAGCGTGGCGACGATCTCGTGGGGGATGAGGCAGGCGCGGCGGACGTGGTAGGTCTCGTCCAAGATGACACCAGCGAGGACATCGAAACATTTCGCCTCCAGTCGCCGTAGCGCGCTGAGCTGGCGCGAGGTGTTGCGTGGCGTCACACGCCGGCACTTCACCTGATAGCGCATGCCTGCAGCGTCGGTGGCGTCGTAGCTCGTCGCCGAGTTGCCGGCGAGTGTCCAGCCGAACGCGCGAGCGAAGAGGGCCTCGGCGTAGTCGCCAACAGGGCTGTTGCCGGTGCGAACGACGCCGCGGTCGCGCAGCTCGTCGACGATCTGACCATGGGTGATCAGGAGGTCACGGACGCTCAGGCTGCGGATCATGGCCGGTCGCTCGGGCGGCGGCGGCGCGGACGTCCGCAGGTGCCCCGGCGTCGGCGCGAGCCCCGCCGGTCGTGACGTAGTGGCGCGTGGAACGGTCGGTGCCGCTCCGCCGTCGCTGCCCTGGCGGAAGTTCCTGTAGCTGCGGGCGACGCTCATCATGTTGTTGATGCTTCGGGGCGCCACGTCCTTGCGGGCCAGCTCACGCATCATGGCGGTGATGCCGACGTCGCCCAGGTCGCAGGTCTCGAGGTCGAGATCGAGCTCGCGTTCGAGTCGACGACCGTAGGCGATGTAGCTGCTGATCGAAGGACCGCCAATCCGGCCTTCCAAGTGGGCCCGGAAGGCGGTCTCACGCATGAGGCGCCGCGGCCAGCGCCGCGGTGGTGCGGTCGTAGACGTAGCGGACGATGGAGCCATCGCGGATGCGGTCTACGGCCTCGTCGATCACGGGCAGGGGTACGACGAACCACTCGCGGGGGCGCGCCGCCTCACCCCAGCGGTCGGGCAAGGCGAGGTCGAGGCGGGCGGTAGCGAAGAGGCGATGGAAAAGAGCCTCGAGCTTGCGTGGGTTGATGCCCGACAGCTTGTACTCGCGCACCACGTCGACGCCGGCGAGGAGGTAGGTCGGGTCCTTCTCGGCGCCGGCGATGCGCGCCTTCACCTCGCCGCCAGTCACGCCGATTTTGTGGACGAGGTCGCGGTTGGCGGCGATGAACGGGTCGTCGGATCGGCTCTGCAGCACGTAGATGGCGCCGGAGGCGACGTCCCCGTCCTCCGGCTCGGAGCCGAACAGCGGGCCGACCTCCGGGTCGGTGATGCGGCGGCCGTCGAGCTCGGGTTTGTAGAGGGCGCGCTGGAATGAGCGGAGCAGCGTCTCGCTCTGCGTGCCGTTGTCGTAGATCACGCGCAGCCGGCCCTGGGCGTGGCCATGCTCGGTGCCGAGCTCCTCGGGCACCGAGGCGACGTAAGCGAGCTGGCCGCCTAGTATGAAGAACTCGCCCTGCCGGATGGAGGCGTCGCGCTCGAATTTGCGCGACTCCCGCGCGCCGGTGCGCAGGTCCTCGCGCACGGCGTCAAACAGGGGCTTGAAGGTCTCGAAGTCGGGGCAGGGCGCGCGGATCGCCACCTCGTCGGCTGGCGTGACGCCGCCGCGGGCGCCGACGTGGCGCAGGGTCGTGATGTCGTCGACCGGCGGCTCGATGTCGAGCTCGGAGAGCAGGTCCTCGTCGTCGAGCTCGGCCACGGCGGCGGCGGCCTCGGCGACGGTCAGGAGGCCGTGCTTGTCCATGGGCGCCAGGAGCGCGTGGAAGCGAGGCTGGTCGCGCAGTCGGTCGAGGCGCACGGCGTAAAGGCGCTCGAAGATGTCGCGCTCCTCGCCGTGCTGGGGCGGGCGGCCGTGCGTCTCCACGAACTTGAGGATGTCCTCGAAGCCCGCGATGACGCGCTCCTCCTCGGCGGTGTGCGTGCGCCGCGTCTCGCGCTCGAACCATAGGCCGAGCTCGGCGAGCATCTCGTCGTCGGTCTGCTCCACCATGGTCAGGCGCCGGCGGTCGCCTGCTGGCGCATTCGGGCGAAGGCGGCGGCGCCCAGCGCCATGCGCTGCTCCCACGGGTCGGGCGAGACGGCGTCAGGCGCGCGGCCGCGCTCGCGCTTGAACTGGACGGCGCGGCGGGTGAGGTCGCGCGCCTCCTCCTCGGTGAAGGTGATCTTCCGGCCCTCGATGGCGGCCTTCACCTGCCGCAGCAGGCGCTCGTCCATCGCCTTGGCCAGCACCGAGTATGCGACGGAGAACGGGTTCACGCTGTCGATCAGGTCGATCGACAGGTCGCGCACTTCCAGGGCAAAGCGACGCGCCCCGTCCACGAAGGCGGTGGAGGAGCGCGCATCGCCGTCGTCGTCCGCCACCGCGCGCTTCTTGATCTCCTGCACGAGGTTCAGCGCCGCCACGGCGCGCTGGCGCACGGCCTCCACGTCCTCGGGCGAGAGCTCGGGGTACTTGTCGCGCACGATCTTGCCCATGCGCTCCTGGGTCAGTTCCTGCGGCGCGGTCTCGTCGTCGAACAGGCCGCGCTCGGCGGTGCGCTTGTCCTGCACGAAGGCGGCGACCACCTCGTTCAGGTCCTCGCGGCAGATGCGGGTGGCCTCGGGGCTGGAGGGCTCGGCGAGACCCCTGATCTCCATGTGGAAGCGCGCGCCGTCCTCGCTCACGCCGACATTGGCGCCGCCGGCCTGATAACCGCCCTCGCCGTAGTCGAAGCCCGCCTGCCCGGTGGAGGTCGGCGTCTTGGGCGTGAAGTCGAAGCGGGGCGCCAGCACCTGCTCCATCAGGAGGCTCGCGGCGATGGCCTTCAACGTGTCGTTGATCGCCTCCAGCACCGCCTCCTGGCTGGCGTCGGGCTCGGCGATCAGGTTGGTGAACATGGCGCGCGGCTTGCCCGGGGCGTCGCGGGTGGCGCGGCCGATGATCTGCACGATCTCGGTCAGGCTGGAGCGGTAGCCGACGGTCAGTGCGTGCTCGCACCAGATCCAGTCGAAGCCTTCCTTGGCCATGCCCAACGCGATGATGATGTCGACATGGTCGCGGTCGTGGCGGTGTGCGGGATCCTTCAGCGCCGCCACGACCTTCTCGCGCTTGGCGGGATGCTCGTCGTCCACCAGGTCGGCGACCTTCAGCACCCTGCCGTCAGGCGTGCGGATGCGGTGGAAGCCGGTGACCTCGTCCTCGCCCTCCCACTTGCCCAGCGCGTGCATGATCGTGCTGGCTTCCGAGGTCTTGCCGACTTTCGTGCTCTCGCGCGCGTTCACGTTGGGGATGTGGACGATGGTCTTCTTGGCCGGGTCGAGCACCTCCATGATGCTGTCGAGGTAAGGACCCGAGTAGAAGAAATAGCCGATGTCGAGCGTCTTCAGGTGCGCGTAGCCGTTGAGCTGCTCGTAATACGTATAGGTCACCGTCTTGAACTTCTGTTCGTCGCCGGGCGCCAGCACCGCCGCCGCGTCGCCGCGGAAGTAGCTGCCGGTCATGGCGACGATGTGCGCCTTGTCGCGGGCGATCAGCTCGCCGAGCTGGGCGCCCAGCCGGTTGTCGGGGTTGGCGCTGACGTGGTGGAACTCGTCCACCGCCACCAGGCGGCCGTCGAAGGCTGCGGCGCCCAGCTCGTCGAAGGCGAAGCGGAAGGTGGCGTGGGTGCACACCAGCACGCGGTCGTCGCTCTTCAGAAATTCGCGCACCGCCTTCACCTTGGAGCGCGAGGTGGGCGTCGTCGCCGCCCGGCGCGTTGCACAGGTTCCAGCGTGGGCGCACGGTCCAGTCGGCCCAGAAGCCGTGCTTGGTCAGCGGCTCGTCGGCGAAGCTGCCGCCAATGGAGCGCTCGGGCACCACGATGATCGCCTGACGGACGTCCTGGTTGTGCAGCTTGTCCAGCGCCACGAACATCAGCGCCCGCGACTTGCCCGAGGCCGGCGGCGACTTGATCAGCAGGTACTGCTCGCCCCGCCTGCGCCAAACCCGCTGCTGCATCTCGCGCATGCCCAGCGCGTCGGGTCGGGTGGAGGCGCCGCTGGCGGCGGTGGTCACGGCGACGGAGGTGACGCGTTCACCGGTCGGCATGGGTCAGGCGGCCTTCCCTGTAGAGGACTGGGGGGAGCGCTTGGCGCGCGGCGTCTTCGCGCCCTTGTCGCCCGCGGCTGCGTCAGACGCGGTCATCTTGGTGTAGAGCGCGAACAGGTGCTCCAGCCGCTCGGTGTCGTTGCGGAAGCGGCGGCCGATGTAGATGCGCTCCAGCGTCTCGTCGTTGCGCTCGTGCGCCGCGCGCAGGTCGGGGAAGTCGCGGTCCATGCGCTCGGGATCGTACATGTCGGCGATGGTGGCCGGGAAGTGCGCCTCGCGCGCGAGCAGGATGTCCTCCGCGCAGCGGGTGAGGTCCGCCTTGTCGTGATCGGCGAGGGGCGGGACGGGGAAGGTGTTCCAGCCGAGGGTGTTTGTGTAAGAATAGCGTAGCTCAAGTCGACCGCAGACTGTCGCAATCCAGACAAGATGCATCCGAGAGCTCATGAGAGAAAACGGCCAGAGGCCTTGATCAAGGACTCCATAATTACGGTTTGTAATGACCTCTGAAGGGCCGATAAGGCCAGCCGTAAGGTATTGGCGATTTTCGGACGAGACGGCCGGCATAACCAGCGTCATTGTCTTGCCAGCATTCATCTCGCGGAAGCGGTAAGGAGTAAGTGCGAGCGCCTGCGCTCCTGCGTCGGTGCTACGAAGGCGTGACTCTCGCGTTGCGGCGACACGCCTCGCCACCGCAGGAAGTTCCATAGCGGATTCTAGTGAGCGCTCGTCGATCCAGAGGCAATGCCGGATAAGCCCGTAGATTAATTCCTCGGAACCCAATATCCTTCTAATTAGATGGGATGCGTGATTTGGTATCTCCTTCACAGACTCATCATTGGAAAGGAGCAGATTGCCCCCATCGTAGGGCATATTTCCGCGGATCATGGCAGGGAGGATCGATACTGGGCTTGAGCGCTTTCTGACGATCAGGTCTGGCCCCGGGACTAGATAGGGGCTGATGTTGGCCACCTGGCGACGCTCTGATCCATGACCTTCTCCTGCGTACAGAACGGCCTCGGACCGTTGATCACTCTTAGCTCCTAGCCCAATAATTACAACTGTAACACCAGCATTATTGCTAGCAAGGTTGCTCCATTTAAAAGATGTATGCGCGAAGGAGACTCGAACGCCCAGCGAGAGCAGGCACGGCCACAAAGCATCAACATGCTGGCCCTGGCAAACAATGTTAATAGATACGAACGCGCTGTATGATCGGTGATCAGCGTCGTACGCTGCTGCCTTTAGAAACCACCCACTGACATAATTTAGCTGTTTCCATAGCTTAGAGCGCGCAGAAAACAGATGATCAAGATCACTCTTTTGGCCCTTTGTCTGGTCGTTTGACCATACATACGGTGGGTTCCCGCAGATAAGTTTCAACTTCCCCATCCGCGCTGAGCCCGTTCTCATCCGGCGCCAGCCGTCCTGTCGGGCCCCCAAGGTCCCGCGCGGCAGGCGGGCACACCTCCTGCCAGTCCATACGCAGCGCATTTCCCGTGTGGATTTACCCCGACTTGTGCAGCGGCAGCACCATGGAGCGGGCGGCCTGTTGGCTGATCAGGCGGGAGTCGGCCTGGAACTCGGCGATCAACAGCGCCAGGCGGGCGATCTCGGCGGCGAAGCCCTTGATCTCGATGCCGTAGAAGTTGGTGAGCGGGATCACCGATTTCGGGTCGTCGCTCGTCTTCTGCACGATCTCGTGCTCGATCTCGCGCATGTGGCGATAGGCGATGACGAGGAAGTTGCCCGAGCCGCAGGCGGGGTCGAACACGCGGATGCGGCCGAGGCGGCGACGCAGGGCCCGAAGCTTGCGCACGCTGTCGCCCGCCTCGGCCAGCTTCTCGCGCAGCTCCTCCAGGAAGAGCGGGTTCAGCACCTTCAGGATGTTGGGCACGCTGGTGTAGTGCATGCCCAGCGACGCGCGCTCGTCGTCCTCGGCCACCGCCTGGATCATGGAGCCGAAGATGTCCGGGTTGATCTCGCGCCAGTCGAGCTCGCCCGCGCGCAGCAGGTAATTGCGCGCCGCCCTGCTGAAGCGGGGCACCTCGCCCGCGTCCTCGAACAGGCCGCCGTTCACGAAGGGGAAGCCGTCGGCGTAGGGCCTCACGCCCGCGGCCTCGCGGTGGCGCCCGTCCGGCTTGCCGTCGTGCTGGGTGGGGGTGGCCATGGCGAGGAAGAGCTGGCGCAGCACCTCGTCGGTGTTGGTCTGGGCGGCGTTCCCGTCGCTCATCTGCTGGACGGTGGCGGTGAACAGGTTCTCGCGGAAGATGCCCGTGTCCTCGGCGAAGAAGCAGAACACCAGGCGCGACATCAGCCGGTTCAGCTCCGGCCGCTTGGCCTCCTCCGCCCAGTCCGGGTTCTCTCGCAGGAGCTCGACGTAGAGCTTGTTGAGGCGCCCCACCGCCTTCACGTCGATGGGGTTGTCCTTGATCGCCTTGACGGCCGAGATGCCCGCCAGCGGCAGGAAAAAGCCGAAGTGGCGGCCGAGGTCGGCAAGCGGGAAGGCCGCACCTCGCCGGTGACGCACTCCTCCGCCTGTACGTCCACGCCGTCGGTGGCGACGATGAACTTCACCCGGTTCGCCGCCGTCTTCGAACTCTCGCGTAGAGCGGCGAGCGCGGCGTCCGTGCTTCCTGGCGCGCAGGTGGCCATGTGGAGGCTGTCACGGCGCAGCACGCCGCCGGGCACGTCGGACGCGTTGCCCTTGCGTAAGCGCTGCAACTCCACGTCCTTGCGCCCGAAGGCGCGCAGGAAGGCGAAGGGGAGCTCGGCCGCGTCGAACGGCTGGGTGGCCAGTTCGGAGACGGCTTCCTCGATCTCGACGGCGTTCAATGGCTTTCCGTTATCACTGCGAGCTTCCGGGGAGCTCGTCACTCGGCGCTGTCGCGACGAACGCGGCGTGCACTCCTACGTTAGCGCCCGGTCACCACGCTCCCAAGCGGCTCTCCGCCCTCAATCGTGCGGTCACCGGTCCTGCCATTCGGCGTCCAGATCCACGCCATCATCATCAGTGCCTAGCTCGACCTCATAGACGCCCATACCCGTCTCGAACCACGAGATGTTCATCGCCCACAGGCACTGAAGCAAAAAGGCAGCGCTGAAGGACCCCCTAGCAACCTTGTTGCGGAGATTGCGCTCGTCTTCCTTCACGCCCATGCGCTCGAGAGCGCCGTGAAGGTCGTTGTAGGTCAAGTTTCGCTTCGCCATCTCTGCACGGAGCAGACCCTTCACTAGTGGGCGCATCTGTTCCTCGCTGACCGGCTTGACCGGAAGCGGCTCCTTCTTACGTCGGACCATGTGCACCACCGTTGCTGACGACGGCACTATGCACGGTGTAACCCCGGTTGACAATGCACTTCCCATAGTGCATATGCTCGCTTACGGTGCGGAGCCGGGCAGGGAGGATTACGATGAGGGACGGGGGACTGGTCGAACGGATCGACAAGGATCGTCAGCGGCGGCGCGATGACGAGAAGGCGCGCGAGGCGGCAGGGTCAGCGGCGCTGCTCCTGCCACTCGCGCTGGCGCTCTCCCGACCTGTCGCGCGACTGGACGCAGCCGAGGCGCAGCGGTGATGGAAGCGACGCTGACCAAGGCTTGGGCTCAGCCCGAAAGCTACAAAGGCCACCTCCGGGCTGTGATCTACGAGCGTATCGCAGCAATCATGCAGGGGCAGGAGCGACAAGACTCCGAGTGGATGAAGGCGGCTCGGGTGGAGGCGGAGCGGCTGGGCCTGACGGTGGTCGGCTCCTTCGGCGTATTCGGCCGCTCCGGGAAAGCACCACAGGCCGTCGAGGCGTTCTCGCCGGTGCTCCGTCTGGCGCGGCATGGCGCCTTCGACGTGCTGATCCTGCGCGACCTCGACCGCATCGCGCGCCAGACGGCGGTGCTTCAGCGCTGCCTTTCGAGATGGGTGTCTGCACCAACACGCGCCGCGTCAAGCGCGAGGTGCTGGAGCGGGCGGTGCTAGATCAGATCGCCGTGCATCTCGCTGAGCCAGCCGTGCTTGAGCCTTGCCTGTCAGAGTATCGGCAGCAAGTCGTGCTTGCTCAGGCCGAACTCGTCGGCAAGGCCGCTACCGTTCAGGCTCGGCTGGAGGCGATCGAGCCGGAGTTGGAGAAGCTCATGGACGAGCTCGGCCAAGCTGACGACACGCCGCTCGCGAAGCGCTTGATGCGCCAGCGCATCGAACGGCTGGGACAGGAGCAGGAACTTCTGCAACGGCGGCTGGAGGCGCCGACGGTTGATGTGAAGTCGCTTCCTGACGGTGCGACGGTAGCGGAGCGCCTTGCCCACCGCATGGCCGATCTCCAGTCGCTGCTCGCGAGCCACGACCGTGAGGCGGTGCGCGCGAAGGAGGTGCTGCGTGGACTGTTCGATCAGGTCACGCTTACGCCAACTCCCGGAACCGAGGTCGACGGGCGAGGGGCGGGGCCGCTGACGGTGACGGTGGTGGGGCAGCTCGCCGCCGTGCTCGGCCTCGCCGACGTGGAAGTTAATCGCCGCACGAAAGCGGGTTCTGATCCGGAAACCGGCTTTGGTGCGGTGATCGAAGAGTACCGGTTCAGCTTCCGGCACGAACCCCGCGATCCGAGGCTCCGCCAAGCGTTCCTGGACCTGCCGATCCTGAGCCGCCTGCTGGACGACGCCGAGGTGCCCGTCACCATGGAGGCATTCAGGGTGGCGCTTGACGAGGCGAACGGGTCGCCTGTCCCAAAGGAGGAGGCCGATGCGCGCCTCCGGCATGCTCTCGCGTACCTGCGGCGGCAAGGGATGGTGCGCCGCCCTTCGGGTCACAAGCGGTGGAGCGGCTACGTCTGGAATCACATCGATCGTAGCGATGCGGAGTGGTGGGAGCTGGCGCAGCGGGAGAAGCCTGCGGGCTATCGTCTACCGACCCTGCGGCTTGTGGCGCCTGGGGCTCGCGTCGTGGTCACCGGTCCCAAGGAGCCGGACAAGCCGAAGTAGGATGAGGCTACTGGCGTGAGGCTTGTCACTTTTGGAAGAGGTCGGCGTGGGTGCCGGCTCGGAGGAAGACAACCATCCCGTTCTTCCCCGCCGCATCGTCGATCCGATAGGCGAGCAGGAAGTCGCCGCCGATGTGGCATTCGCGGGCGCCGGCCCAGTCGCCCTTGAGCGGGTGGTCCTTCCACTCGGGACCGAGCGGGGCGTCGTTGGCGACCAGGAGGAGCATGGCCTCCTTCAGCCGGGGCATGTCGTAGCGGCCGGAGCGGGAGAGCCGATCCCAGTCCTTCGAGAACGCCTTGGCGTAGTCGCAGGCGCGCGGGTGCCGCGCGCGCTTAGCCGACTTGTCCGTCAAGGTCGGCGATCAGCGAGGACGCGTCGGAGAAGCGAGCGCGGCGCGCCGTCAGGATCGCATCGGCCTCGGCGAGGGCGGCGCGGCTCTCGGCGTTCGGCACCTTCAGCTCGAGCGGGAAGGCTTGGTCGGCGATGATGCGATGGAAGAGGAGGCGCACCGCGTCCGATGCTGACAGGCCCATCGCGGCGAGCGCCGTCGTGGCGTCGGCTTTCACACGCTCATCGATCCGTATGTGAAGCATGGAGCTGTTGGCGGGCACGAGCGCCTCCGTCTCTCAGTTGAGAGACGTAGGTCGCCCGGCTCGCAGATGCAAGCACCGTCTGGGCTGCGCGCCCTCTGCGTCCAAGGGCAGCTCGCGTCCCGTCAGCAACGGCGGCGATGTCCACGATCCACGCCGTCTGACACGAGACGTGACACGCGCCCGAACCGGGCTAGGAGGCGTCAAGAATTTTCTTGCGCAACCCGGCAAACCGGGCAAGCCTACCGTACAATTTAAGGGTCGATTTGGAAGAAAACAGCCAAAACAATGGCTTGACCCAAGCGCTGGCTCCGCGGGTAGGATTCGAACCTACGACCAGCCGGTTAACAGCCGGCTGCTC
>CAXTCO010000003.1:0-48196 GCA_964242255.1 uncultured Caulobacteraceae bacterium
GCGAGCTCCTGCGCGTCCGCGCCGCGCGCGGCGGCGTCGACCTCGCCACCCCCGCCCTGCGCATCCACCTCGACCGCCGCACGGGCGCCCTCGTCGTGCGCGACCGCGCGGGACGGCTCCTGTCGGCGGACGCACCGGGCGGCGGCCTCGCCTTCACGCCCGGCCACGGCTGGACGCTGCGCAAGGCGTTGGCGTCCGGCGAGCCCCTGTTCGGCCTGGGCGACAAGGCGGGCGCCCTGGACCGCCGCGGCCGCAGCTTCGACCTGTGGAACACCGACGCCTTCGGCTTCAAGCCGACGGACGACCCCCTCTACAAGTCCATCCCCTTCGTGTTCGGCGTGGGCCGGGGCGGCGCAGGCGCAGGCCTCTTCGTGGACACCTCCTGGCGCACGCGCTTCGACCTCGGCCGCACGGAGCCGGACGTGTTGCGCGTGGCGGCCGACGGCGGCGGGGTGGACTACTACGTGCTGGCCGCCCCCACGCCGCGCGGGGTGGTGGAGGCCTACACCTTCCTCACCGGCCGGGCGCCCCTGCCGCCCCTGTGGAGCTTCGGCTTCCAGCAGTCGCACTGGGGCTGGCTGACGCGCGCGGAGGTGCAGGGCGTGGCGCGCCGCCTGCGGGCCGACCGCATCCCCGCCGACGCGTTGTGGCTGGACATCGACTTCCAGGACCGCAACCGCCCCTTCACCGTCAACTCGACCGCCTTCCCCGACCTGCCGGGCCTGGTGCGCGAGCTGGGCGCCGACGGCTTCCACGTGGCCGCCATCACCGACCTGCACGTCGCGGAGGCGCCCGGCCAGGGCTACGCCCCCTACGACACGGGCTACGCGGGCGACGTCTTCGTCCACCGGCCGGACGGGCGGCCCTTCGTGGGCCAGGTGTGGCCCGGGCCGTCTCTGTTCCCCGACTTCAGCCGGGCGGCCGTGCGCCGCTGGTGGGGCGGCCTGTTCCGCCCGCTGGTGGACATGGGCGTGGCCGGCTTCTGGAACGACATGAACGAGCCGTCCGTGTTCGACGGCCCCGGCAAGACCCTGCCGCTCGACACCGTGCACCGCATCGAGGGCGAGCCGGGCTTCGCCCCGCGCATGGCCACCCACGCCGAGATGCACGACGTCTACGGCCTCCTCAACACGCGGGCGACCTTCGAGGGGCTGCAGGCGCTCAGGCCCGACGCCCGGCCGTTCGTCATGACGCGCGCCAGCGCCGCCGGCGGCCAGCGCTACGCCGTGACCTGGACGGGCGACAACTCCTCCACCTGGCCGCACCTGTCGCTGGCGGTGCAGCAGATCACGAGCCTCGGCCTCTCCGGCTTCGCCTACGCGGGGGCGGACGTGGGCGGCTTCGCGGGCGCGGCGCCCTCGCCGGAGCTCTTGACCCGCTGGATCGAGGTGGGAGCGTTCACCCCGATCTTCCGTGACCACTATCAGAAGGACAAGGCGGCGCAGGAGCCCTGGGTCGGCGGGCCGGAGCAGGAGGCGATCCGCCGCCGCTACATCGAGGCGCGCTACCGCCTGCTGCCCTACATCTACGCCGCCGCGGACGAGACCAGCCGCACGGGCGTTCCGCTGACGCGGCCGGTGTTCCTGGACCACCCCGCCGTGCTGGAGCGCGGCCCGCACCTGGGTGGCACGGAGGCGGAGTTCACGCTGGGCGGCGACCTCCTGGTCGCGCCGCCGCCCGCCTGGGATCCGCCGGCGCCCTGGCGCACGACGCTTCCCGGCCCGGGCTGGTGGGACTACTGGACGGGTGAGCGCGTGGCGGGCTCCACCGTAGTTGAGGCCCCGCGGCTCGACCGCCTGCCCGTGTACGTCCGGCCTGGGACCGCCCTGCCGCGCCAGCCCCTCGTGCAGAGTACGGGCGAGACGTCGCAGGGGCCGCTGGAGCTGGCCGTCTATCCCGGACCAGACTGCCGCGGGACGCTCTACGCCGACGACGGCGCCAGCCTCGCCTACACGCGCGGCGCCTTCCTGCGCCAAGCGGTGCGCTGCGATGCGCGGGGCCTGAGCTTCGGCGCGCGCGAGGGGAGCTTCACGCCCTGGTGGACCCGGGTGCGCGTGGTGGTGCACGGCTGGAGCGGTGCGGCGCCCGCCGTGAGCCTGGACGGCCGCGCCTTGCCGGCCACCGTGGACGCAGCGGCGCACACCCTCACGGTCGAGCTGCCGGCGCCTGCGGGCGCGGCGCGGGTCGCGTGGGGATGACGCCCGCCCTCCGCCGCGTCGGCCGGGGAGGGTGGCCCGTGGTGACCGTGGACGAGTTCTCAGGCGATCCGGCGGCGGTGGTAGCCCTAGCCTGCGCCTTGGAGCCGTTCCCGCCCGCCCGCAGCGCCTACCCGGGCCGTCGCCGCTTGCTGGCGGAGTCCGACGGCGCTGCCATGGACTATGTGCACCGCACGCTTGAGGCCGCGGCTCCCTTCATCGCCGGCGCCTTCGGTTGCGACCGCTTCGAACTCCTAGAGGCGAGCTTCTCCCTCGTGACCTCCTCACCCGAGGCACTCCACCCCGTGCAGCGCCGACCCCATTTCGATTCGCTTGACCCGGACGACGTGGCGGTGATGCACTATTTGGCGCACACGGCCGGCACCGCCTTTTTCCGTCAGAGCGCCACAGACGTAGAGGTGGTGGACACGAATAATGTCGTCGCCTTCAAGCGCGCAGCCGAAGCGGTCGATCCGTCACTCCACGGTTATATGATAGACACTAATCCCGCCTTCCAACGCATTGGCTTGGTGCAGGGCCGCCTCGACCGCCTGGTGTTCTATCAGGGCGCTTTGCTGCACTCGGGCGTGATCTCGCCGGGCCAACCCCTGAGTGCCGACCCCAGGCAGGGCCGGCTCACCGCCAACCTGTTCGTGCGGTTGCGCCGATGAGGTAGACGCTGTTCGCGCTGCACGGGCGGCTGATCATGTGGCACGGTGTAGCGCTATTACGACAGGCTCTTTCCAAGTACCTCGGTGGGTGGGTCAAAGTTGTGGCTCACGTCTGGAGAACTCGAGAGCGCCGCTGCCCCAACAGGCAGCGCGCACTCTCGAAAGGCGGTTAAGGTGGCGGAGTTGCTGCTATGCCGCCTGCAGCATGCGCGAGAAGGGTCCGTCGATGAGCGACAGGGCGCCCGACGCCCCGCTCTGCACGATCTCGCCCTGGTCGAGCACTACCACGCGGTCCGCACGCGTGATGGAGGCGAGCCGGTGGGCGATGGTCAGCGTCGTGCGGCCGCGGGCGAGGTCGGCGACGGCGGTCATGACGCGCCCCTCCACGATCGGGTCCAGGTTGCTGCTGGGCTCATCGAGGATGAGGATGGGCGCGTCCTTGAGGAAGGCGTGCGCCAGGGCGATGCGCTGACGCTCCCCGCCCGACAGGCGGGCGCCGCGCTCGCCGACGCGGGTCCGCACGCCGTCGGCGAGGCGCTCCACCATGTCGAGGGCGCAGGCGCGTTCGAGCGCCGCCAGGACCTCGGCGTCCGATGCTCCGGGCCGCGCATAGGCGACGTTCTCGGCCAGGCTGCGGTCGAATAGGACGGGGTCCTGAGGAACGACGGCGATCGTCCGCCTGAGATCGTCCAGGCCAAGGCGCCCAGTGGAACGCCGTCCAGCAGGATGCGGCCGACCTGCGGCGCGTAGCGGCGGGTGAGGAGGGCGGCGAGGGTGGACTTGCCGGCGCCTGTGCGCCCGACCAAAGCGACGTGTTCGCCCGCGGCGATGCGAAGGTTCAGAGCAATGAAGAGAGGCTGCGCCTGGCCAGCGTGGGTGAAGCCGACCTGCTGGAATTCGACCGCGCCCCGAACGAAGGTCCGCGGGCGGTGCCCCGGGGCGTCCGGCTGCGCGGCGGCCTGCGCCGGCGGCTCGGCGGAGAGCACCTCACGGCGGGCTGCAGGTCGTCGAGGCTGCGGCGCACCAGCCTCAGCGTCTTCGGCAGCGGGCGCAGGTGGCCCACGATGACGAGAAAGGCGCTGAGCGCCGCGCCCACGTCACCGGGCGTGGCGCCGCCTCGCGGCCAGGCGGTCAGGAGCACGGCCAAGCTCGTGCGGACGTGCCAGTCCCTCCTCCAGGCGCGGCAGCCGGGAGAAGACGGCCGTGCCGATGGCCGCCATGCCGACGGGGATGCTGCGGTTGAGCACGCGCTGCGCCCGCCAGCGGCACAGGTGGGCGCAGGCCTGAACGGTTATCATGGCCAGAGCCGCGGCGAGGGCCGCCGTCAGCCGGCGCTCGGGCCGGCTCGTCAAGTCGAGGATGGCGCCCGTGAGCCAGGGCGTGAGCAGGTCGCAGCCGGCGGCCGCCAGAGACCCAGATTCGAACCGCGAGGTGGGCGCTGGTGTGGAGCCGAGCCGGCGGCGGAACAAACACCGGCTGCTCCTGACCGTCAGTCGCGGCAGGTGTGCTCCCGATGATCAGCTGTTGCCGGACGCCGGATTATAAGAAATGTGGCGAGCGCCTGCCGCGCCTTGGAGCCGCGCGTCCGGGTCGGAGGCGCAGCATGGCGTGAGATGGAGAGCTCGCCGGATGGCGGGAGCGAGCGGACGGCGGCCCCGTGCGCCTGCGCCGCAACGGCCGCAGCGCGCGGGCTGTACTTCAGCGTCAAGTCGGGCCGTCACCTGCCGTACGAGTCGCACCTGGAGCTGCACGACCTTTGGCGCGCGGAGGTGGATGCGGACGTGGTGCGGTCGTGGCCGCAGCCGTTCACGCTGACCTACTCCGAGGGCGACGGCCTGCGGCGCTACACCCCTGACCGCAATGACGCGCGCGCCGACGGCGGCGTCGAGGTGGTCGAGGTGAAGGAGCGCGCCGGGGAGGTCTCGCCGGAGCGCGCCGCCGCCATCGCTGAGGCGCTCAACTCGCGTGGATGGAGCTACCGCGTGGTGGACCGGGCGGAGATCGAGCGGGAGCCGGTGTTCAGCGCGGTGCGGCGGGTGCAGCGGCATCGGCGCACGGCGGTGACGGCGGCGGACGCCGTGCACCTGCGCGAGTTGCTGACGCGAGGGCCACGCCCGTTCGGCGAGGTACTGGAGGCGCTCGGCGGCGGCCCGCCGGGGCTGGCCAAGGCGTGCGCTCTGGTGGTGCGCAGGGTCATCGCCGTCGACCTCGCGGCCGGCTTGACGCCGTCGGCTCCGGTGCGCGTCCTGTGAGCGGTCTGCCGCGTGCTGTGTCGCTGGCCGTGGGCGAGCGCGTGGAGGTGGACGGCCGCGCCTTCATCTACCTCGGCGGCTACGACGCCGGCGAGGGCGGGGCGGGCCTGCGGCTGGAGGATGCACTGAGCCGCGCACCTGTCCCGCTGCGCATGGCCGAGTTCGAGACGCTCTACGCCGAAGGGCGTGTCCGCATCGTGCGGTCTATTGCGCCTGCAGCCGCGGCGCGGGCGCCGGCCGCGGTCCCGCCGGAAGGGGAGGGCGCCGCGGCGCGGCGGCGTCGCCTGTGGTGCCTGGCCTACGACACCGACGGCGGGAGCAAGTCCGACGTGGCGCTGCAGGCCTTCATCGCCGCTGCGGCTGGAGACCTTCGGGTCGAGGGCAAGCCGCCCTCGCCGGGCGCGCTGCGCGTGTGGCTGCGTGAGCGCGGCGCGCCGGGCGCACGGCGCAGCGCCGACATGGCCGACCGCCGGCCCGGCACGGCCGCGATCCGCCTGGAGCCCTTGGCGCAGCGCATCCTGGCGGAGGAGGCCGACCGCTTCTTCGACGGCGTGCGGCTGAACCCGCAGGCCGTCTACTTCGCCGCCCGCGCCCGCATCGCCGAACTGAACGTGAAGCGGGCGGCCGAGGGCGTCACGCCCGTGCGCGCGCCCAGCGAGAGCACGGTGCGCCGCCACCTGCGCCGCCACCTCGACTACGCCCGCGCGGTGCGCCGCTACGGCTGGCGCGAGGGCGGCCGCAGGTTCCAGCCGATCCTGGGCGCCATGCAGGTCGAGCACGTGCTGGAGCTGGCCATCATCGACCAGATGCGGGTGGACTGCGCGGTGATAGACGACGAGCACCTGATCAATATCGGCCGGCCGTGGTTGGCGGTGATCCTGGACGTGCGCTCGCGCTACCCGCTCGGCTTCCACCTGAGCTTCGAGCCGCCGAGCGTGGAGACGGCGCTGGCCTGCGTGCGCCAGGCGGTGCGGCCCAAGCCCGCCGACCCGGAGCTGAACGGTGAGTGGGTGGGCTACGGCGTGCCGGAGACCATCATGGTGGACAACGCCTGGGAGAACACGGGCAGCTCGTTCCGCGACGCCTGCGCCGACGCCGGCATCTCCATCACCTACGCCCCGGTCGCCACCCCGGAGTACAAGGGCGTGTGCGAGCGCTTCTTCGGCACGCTGAACACCATGCTGCTGCATCGGCTGCCCGGCGGCCTGCCGTTCACACCGCAGCAGAGGACGCGGCTGAACATCGATCCGGAGATCACGGCCGCCCTACCCCTGTCGGACCTGGAGCGCGCCATCCGCCAGTGCATCGTGGAGGTGTACGGGCGCGAGCGACACAAGGGGATCGGCTCAGCACCCGAGGCGGTGTGGAGGAAGGAGGCCGCGCTGCACGGGCGGCCCTACGTCGACGATCTGGCCGCGCTGGATGTGGCGCTGGCCAAACTCTGCCCGCAGGAGCGCACCCTGACGCGGGCGGGGCTCACGCATCAGGAGCTCACCTACAATAGCCCGGACGCGCTGGCCGGCCTCCTGGCCGACCTCCTGCCGCGGCAGGCGCCGCGGGCGGGGCGGGGCGGTACGGCGCGGGTCAAGCTGAAGTACCACCCGGAGGACCTTGGGCGCGTCTACGTGTGGAACCCTGTGCGTCGCAGCTACGCGGTGCTGGAGTGCACGCAGCCGCAGTACGCCAGCGGCTTGAGCGAGCATCAGCACAAAATCCTGCGCGCCTTCGCCCGTGACGAGCACCTCGCCTTCCAGAGCGAGGACGAGCGGTGCGCGGCCAGGAAGCGGCTGCAGGACCTCGTCATCCCCGCCATCCCGCTCGCCAAGGTGCGCGACCGCCAGCACGCGCGCCGGCTGACGTCGGGGCCGAAGGTCTCCGCGCCGGCGCCGCTGCCCGCGCCGGCGGACGCCATCCCGCTCGCCTCAATGGCGACCCGGGCGGACGGCGGCGAACCGCACCGGTCGCCTGCGCCGTCTAAGCGGCGCAAGGCGCGTCCGCCCGCTGTGCGCAGAGCCGAGGCCGAGCTGGTGCGTCCGCCTTCGACCTTAGCAACGCGCGCCATCGCAGACGCGAGCGCCTTCGCGGAGTTCTTCGCCGGAGAGGGGACGTGAGCGCTTCCGCCCCCCTCGCCGCCGCCCGGCTGCGCGCGGAGCTGGACGCCGTGCTGGTGGACAACCCCCGCGCGCGTCACGCCCACGCCGTGTTCGACTTCCTCGTGGAGCACGGCCGCGCCGCGGCCGGCGGCCCCACGCGCTGCGTGCTCCTGAGCGAGCCCTCGCAGTCGGGCAAGTCCACCATCCTCAAGCCCTACGTGGCCGCCCGCAACACGCGGGCGGCGCTGGAGGCCGGGCGCATCCCGGTGCTGTTCGTGGACCTGAAGCCCGCCATCACCACCAAGGGGCTGGCGCAGAACATCCTGGACGCCATGGCGCGCCACGGCTTCACCACGGGCTCGCTGAACGGCAGCGAGAGCGTGCTGCTCTCTCGGGTGGATCGGCTCCTGGGCGCAGCCGGCGTCGAGCTCCTGGTGCTGGACGAGTTCCACCACATCCAGAACATCGAGAGCCGCAAGACGGCTTGGCTCGTGGCGGAGACGATCAAGCTTTTCCTGATGAGGGCAAGTGCCCGGTGGTGCTCTCCGGCATCGAGTCCGCCAAGGCGCCGTTCCTCGAGAACCGGCAGCTGTCGCAGCGGGCCGAGCCGCCCATCGAGCTGCACCCGCTCAGCCTCGCCTCGCGCGAGGACCGCGCCCTCTTCGCCGAGTTCCTCAAGGCCTATGTCGCGCAGGTGGAGGCGATCAGCGGCTTGGCCAATCTGGCGCGGCTCCTGGACGCGGCCACGGCCGCCTGCATCCACGAGGTCAGCGCGGGCGTGCTCGGCGCGGCCTGCAACCTCATCAAGGCGGCCGTGTGCGGCGCGGTGGCCGACGGGCGCGGTCACATGGCGGCGAGCGACTTCGAGGGCGCGACCGACCGCTACTTCGTCTCCATGGGACTGCACGCGCGCAACCCCTTCCGCTCCGGCGTCCGCGCGCCGCTGGCCGCGTGACTGTCGCGCCCGTGATCGCCCGGGTGGAGCCGATCGCGGGCGAGAGCCTGCTGTCCCTGGTGGCGCGCACCGCGGACGCCAACGTCATGCCGAAGCTCGCCGGTTTGCTCAGCCATGCGGGCGTGGGCGGCCACCCGGCCTTTGCGCCGTTCACCGCGGCCGGACAGGCCGAGCCCCTGGCGCAACTTCTTGGCGTCCCGCTCGGGGAGGTCCAGAGCCGCCTCCACCCGCTCCACCCCGACCAGAGCCAGCCTGACGCGCGCGTATGGGTGGGCCTGCACATGCGGCGCCGCTCCATTGCAGCGCGGGAGCGGCGGATCGCTTCGCTCGCCTTCAAGGTCTCCGTCCACCACCGGCTGGAGTGGACGCACAGGTCGCTCAGCTTCTGCCCTGAGACGCTGCAGCAACTGATCAGCGACTGCCCCGCGTGCGGAGCCAAACTCGGCTGGGTGACGACCAAGGGTCTGGATCGCTGCGAGCGGTGCGAGGCCTCCCTCCTCACTGCGCCCGCCCCGCTCGTGCCGACACGCTCGCCGGATCGTCTCCGAGCCGCCGCCGGCCTGATCTCGCCGGATGCGGCCGTCCGCGCGTCGGCTCAGGCGCAGATGTCGCCGGAGTTCCTGGCCTGGGACGCCGGTGACCTCTTCGCCGCCCTATGCGAGCTCGGCTTCGCCTGGCGTCACCCGGGTGAGGCGCACGACGACGTCCTTGGGCGCGCCCTCGCCGCCGGCTCGCATCCCTTCGAGCCCGAGGACCTCGCCGCCGGACACCGGCTGTTGGAGGACTGGCCGGCGCGCGGCGGCGCGCTGCTGGACCGGCTGGCCTCGCACTCAAACGGGCGACGATCCGCCGGTTGTCTCACCGCCGGACATCTCGGCGTGCTTGGTCGCCATCTCCGGCCCACGGCGTCGGGACGTTCGCTCTCTGGCCTGCTCAGGCGTGCCGTCGAGGCCGAGGCCGCCGCGCGGCGGCGTCTGCGCGGCGAGGAGCCTGAGGCGCCGCGGGACGTGCCGCAGCTGGCGATCTCGCTCAGGCTGACCGAGGCCGCCAAGGCCTTCGCGATCGCACCTACACTCTTGCGGCGGCTGGTCCCGGACGGCCGCTCGCTGATCGCCCACTCCACGCGGCAGGGTGATGTGCGCTTCCACCCAGAAGAGCTCGCCGCCAACGTTGCCGCATACCGCGCTTCGGAGGGCTTCTCAGACATCGCCCGCAGGCTTGGCGCGCCCCGCTATGTCTTGCCGGCGCTGATCGAGGCCGGACTGCTCGAGGCCTGCCCGGATCCCGACGTGCCGTTGATGATGGCGGACGGCGCCGTCACGGCGCGCAGCCTGGCGACGCTGGAGACCACGCTCGAGACACGGCCGAGCGGCCGGATCGGCTTAGGAGTCCGCAGCCTGGGCGCCTGCCTGCGGCGGCGCTTCGATCCGGCCGTGTGGGCGACGATGCTTCGGCGGACCATCGACGACAGGCATGTTCACAGGTTGACGGCCCCCGGCGACGAACGCCCCCTGCTGGACCGCGTGTTCGTGATCGCCGAGTTTCTGCTCGGGAGCCCGCCGGAGCAGGATATTGAGCGCCTCGACGCGAGGCTGCCGCTGAAGGCCTGGGAGGCCGGCCGGCTCCTCGGCCTGTCCGCGCCACACCTGCCCGAGCTCGTTGCCGCGGGGCTCTTGAAGGGGACCCACTCTGCAAGGGGCTGGAGCTACCTTCTTGGCGATGTGGTCGCCTTCCATCGCACCTGGGTGACCGGCGCCGAGCTGCGGCAGCGGCATGCGCCCTCGCTCAAGAACCCCCTTCTGGAGGCGTACGGCTGGCGGGAGGAGGGCGAGCCGCCGCACAAGCTGATGGGCTACGCGGAGGTCGTCGGCACGCGCCACTTCACACTCGCCCTGCGCGCCGAGGTGGAGGCCTCGCTCGAGTGGCCGGATGCCGCCCTGAACTAGAGGAGACGCCCGCAATCTTAGACATCATAGGAGACGTGCACGGCCACGCCGAGCGGCTCGAGGCGCTGCTGGTCAAGCTCGGCTACGCGCACCGCAACGGCGCCTGGCGCCACCTGGACGCGTCCGCCTTCTTCGTCGGCGACTTCATCGACCGCGGACCGGAGCAGCTGCGCACCCTGCGCCTTGTGCGCGACATGGTGGAGGCGGGATCTGCACAGGCGGTCATGGGCAACCACGAGCTCAACGCCATCGGCTACGCCACGCCCGACCCGTCTGCACCCGGTGAGTTCCTAAGGCGACGGTCGCCGAAGAACACCCGACAGCACTTCTCCTTCCTGACCGAGGGGGGCGCGGACAGCGCCGAGCATCAGCGCTGGATCGACTGGTTCCTGACGCTGCCGCTCTGGATCGAGACGCCGAGGTTTCGCGTGGTCCACGCCTGCTGGGATGCCCGAGCTGTAGACGCGGCGCAGCCTTGGTTGCGCGGCTCCAAGCAGTTGTCGCGGGGGCTCCTTCCGCTCGTCTTCCAGACGGGCCACCCCCTGCACGCGGGCGTGGAGACCCTCCTCAAGGGGCCGGAGGTCGAGCTGCCGCCGGACTGCGGCTTCACCGACAAGGACGGCCACGTCCGCACCGCCATCCGCACGCGTTGGTGGGCGCCCGAGCTGGACACCTACGCCACCGCCTGCATCGGCCCGGTCGGCGCGGCGATCCCGGCGCTCCGGCTGCCTGACGTCGCAGCCCTGCCCAGGCCGGACCGTCCGACCTTCGTCGGCCACTACTGGCTCGACCCGCAGGGCGGACCGGCGCTGCTGTCGGATCGCGTCGCCTGCGTCGACTACAGCGTCGCGAAGGGCGGGCTCATGACCGCTTACCGCTTCGACGCCGAGACGGTGCTCACGAAGGAGCATCTTGTGACCGTCTAGTGCCTGAGCTCGGGTAGCGCCGCGGGTAGGCTTGTGCCAGAGTACTCGCGTCACTGTCCGGCTTGAACACCGGCTGAGACCGCGCAAACGCATGAACGCAGGGAGCTCCGCCATGTCGGGCGGCTCCCGAAATACAACACCTCTCGTAGGGAATACGGGGGGCGCGTTCCCCTGCGTGCGCGTGTTCAACCGTCCCGGCACCAGCCGGGCGGAGCGCGGGGATGCTTAATGTCTGCTCCGGTCAGCGACGACCTCTTTCCGCGGCTGCGGTCTCAGCGTCCAGCGACGCCAACACCGTCGATACCGGTGATCATCTCCTTTGTGAGCACCGTCGCAGCTGTTGTGCTAGGTGCGTGTCTCCTCTTCGGAGGGGCGCCGCCAAGTCGTTCCCCGACGACTGTAAAAGGGAGCGTACCGTCTGTCCTGACCGCGAAGCAGGCGCCTCGTGCAAACCGAGTCGTCGCACCTGCTGCGCCCCAAGCTGACGAGCCACCCAAGCTACCTTCGCCTTCGCTGAACCTTTACGATCAGCCCGAGAAAAGCGAGTTCTTTTGGGATGTCACGCCTTCTAAATTGATCGCCTTCGAACCCTCGATTAGCTGCGAGCCCGATGAGGGTGTGAAAGCTGGGACGACATGCGCGCTGGAGACTCCTGATCAGGTATATAGGGTCTGCGCCTTTGAGCAGTGCGAGGAGGAGCTGCTCTCTTTCAACGATCTCGGGGATCTGAGGTCCATCCTGGCAGGTGTCGGTTTTGCAGGGTGGAGCAAGCTGAGGGAGGCGTTTGATAAGGTTCCTGCATTGACCCCGCACGTCAGCTCGATGAGTATGCTTTCCGTGCGGAATGATATGACCTGCTATGACTTAAAGACTGGCACCATGACCTTTATCAAGGCTACGGGCTTTGACATTTACGGCAACTCCGTCAAGCGACCATATTCAGTGCTGTTTACTGCGAAGGCTCGCTGCGCGTCCTAGCTAGTGGTTGAAGGGCCTGCTTCGCCAGCAAAACGCTTTCTTGAGCAAAGCGTGGCGCTATGAGGAAGTAAGCTGATTGCATTCTTATAGAATGATCCTTACGCGTCATGTGTGGGATGGCTCCGACACAGCGGGGCGAGCGGATTGCGGGCGGCTTGCATGCGCCAGCTGCGGACATTCAGGCGCCTGCGATCTCCAGACATTCGTGGGCTGGAGAGGTAGTCCCGTTCGTTGTCACGCCTCCCCGAGCGGAGCATGCATGGGCCTTGGCGCGGCGCCCCCGCAACGCTGACCTCAGGCTGATCGGCCGGCGCACGGCTGTCGGCGGCGGCGAGCGCCGCATCGAGCTGATTTTCATGCGCACGCCTACGGGTGAACGGCATATGCCGGTTTGCTGCCAATAGACCGCCTGCTCTATACCGGCGACCTGCTTCGAATACTCCCCGGGGGCGTCACCACGCTGGAGACGATGCTGGAGATGGCCCTGGTGATCGCCCGCGAGCACCAGGACGTGCGCACAGTGGTGGGCATGCACTACCGACCTATGCCCTGGGCCGACGTGCTTAGGAGCGCAGGCTCAACGAGGAGCCCCCGCCCGGTGGGGCGAGGGCCTCAGTCAGATCGCCGCCGCTGCTCCGGCGCGCTCAGGAAGTCAGGTTGATCGGGGCGCCATGGCCGTAAACGCCGACCAGATCGACGTGGAACTGCGCCTTGCCGTCCGCCAGATCGAACAGGAAGTTCTGGTCGGCCTGCCCGTAACGGCCCACGTCGGCGCGGACCGACTCCTCGATGATGTAGGCGACGGCCGCGAGCTTCGCCGACAGGTCCTGGTTGTCCGTGCCGAACCGTTCGTGCGCGACCGCTTGGAAGTAGGGTTGGCGCGAGACGATGTCGGCGATGGCCGCCTGATGGTCGATCCCCGCCGCCTCCGCGTTCGCGTCACCGATGATCCGGTCGTAGGCCGTCGCCACCGCGTCGCTGAAGCTCAGTGACCCGAAGTCTTTGGCGAAGCCGGGCGCGGCGTCGCTGTGCAGGCCGAGGTTGGAGGCGAAGTTGATGTAGCGATTCTCCAGGTTGAATGGCGCGTAGTAGGCGTCACTGAGATCGGCTGGATTGTCGGGGCTGTGGACGAGGTAGGACAAGCCGTCCGCGTTCGGCGTCAGTCCCGTGAAGAACTGATAACTGGTCACCGCGACGGCGGTCGTGCCCGCCGCCCAGTCGACGATCTGCAGGACCGCCTGCGTCTGCGTGATGGCGCCGGTGGAGATCTGGTAGTCCAGCGTGGCGAGCCGGGCGCTGTCGGCCGCCGAGATGTCCGCCGCTCCGCCCAGGCGGAAGATGTCGATGAAGGCGGTGTGGGTGTCGGGAGGGCTTCCCGGCGCCGCCGATCCCGTCGTCTCGCCCGAGCCGCCACCCGGGCTCGCGCCGCCCGCGCCGCCGCCAGTCGACCCGCCGGACGACGTTCCGTCGCCGCCCGCGCCGGCGCCGCCGGCTCCCGTCCCGCCGCCGTCACCGCCTCCCGATGAGCCGCCGCCCGACCCGGAGCCGCCCACGCCCACTCCGATCCCGACGCCCACACCCACACCCACACCCCCCGAAGCCGAGCCGCCGGTGATGGAGCCGCCTGTCACGCCGACGCCGATCCCCGCCTGTGCGTCGACGCCGCCCAGGCCGACGACGACGACGGCGCCGATCCCGGCGGAGGTCGAGGGATCGGGAGGCGCCGTCAGGCGCACTTCGTCGATGATGCTTGAGCCGAGGTTCGGTCCCGTGACGCCGACGCCGGCAGTCGTGACAAGATCAGACATGACGCCCTCCTTGAGAGAGCACGCATGATGCACGCTGTGGTTGAATCGAGTCGTAAGCAGAAGTCTTAATAACCCGGGGTTGTGCGGCGGCAAGCTGGGGGGACAGCTTGGGCGCCTCGCCCGCCCGGATGAGATTGCCGGGGACGCTGCGCCCTGGCGCCAGCGGATCGCCGACAACGTGCGCCTGATCGCAGCCCTGCACGTGGTGCGGTTCCGCGTCGTGGCCGACCTGTCGTCCGCAGACGACGCGGCCATTCTAACGCGGCGCGGCCATACGGCGAAACGGATCCGTCGGGGGTGGAGATGGCGCTGGAGCCCGACCGCCGCGGCCGGCCCGCAGCCATCGCGCAGGGCCTCGCCAGCCATCCCAACCTGCTCGGCTTCGCCTCAGATCAGGACCTGGAGCTCCTGGCCCACGTCGGCGCGGTGGCACCCGGACCCGATGCGGTCTGGGGCCTGGAGCAGGCCCAGGCGCCCGCCCGCTACCTCGAGGAGCTGGTCCCGCTCGCCCCCACTTCGGCGGCGCGCGCCGCAGCGACCACGTTGCTGGCGCGTGCGCGGGCGGAGGAGCGATCCCGATCGGATCTCGGCAAGTTCCTCGCCTTCGATCCCGCCACCCTATCCGACCTTGAGCACCTGCAGGTCCTCTACGGATCCGAGCCAGGCGGGCGGGCCGACCACCTCCTGCAAGGGCTGGTCGCCTCCGCCCGCATCTACACCTTCTACGCGCACGGCCGCACAGAGCACGCACCCTCCCTCGGGTACGCGAACGGTGTCGCTCGTGAGGACTGGCTGAAGCAGGGCTTCCTGGCCCACTACCGGGCCGCACTCGCCTCCACCGGAGCGCCTCCGCACGCCCTGTTCAAGTTCGGCGGCAACCACATGACGCGGGGCCTCGGCTCCACGGGAGCCTGGGCGGCCTCGTCCACGACCTCGCCGCCCTGAACGGCGAGACCGCTTACGGCGTGTGCGTCTTCGCCGTGGGCGGCTCGACGCCGGACTGGGCGCAGGCGCCGGACCTGCTGAGGCCGCTCCTGCCCGACGCGCGCCCGAAGGGGCCCGTCCTGATCGACAGGCCTACGTCGACCGGGCTTCCGCCGAGAGCCGCACCGCTCTGCACGACCTGATCTTCGGCTACGACGCCCTGGTGGTGCTTCCCGACAGCCGAGCAGCGACTTGGCGGCTGACAGGCTTCCCGGCTCCCTAGCTCATGGCCCACTCGCGCCAGAAGCAGACTCCAGCGCGGCTCCAGAAACCATTCGGCGCGGGCCGGCGAATGTCCGCTGTGCGGCCGCGATCCCGCTTCCGCTCCCGACCCGCCCGCGACGTGGGCCGAGGCTGCCGAGGTCCGGCGTGGCCGATCAGCTCCCCAGGGTCGGATCGACGACCGGCTGCCCGACAAGACTTGGGGCTTGGCCGTAAGCGGCGAGCAGGTCGACGTTGAAGGCGGCCGTGCCGTGGGCGAGGTCGGCCAGGAAGTGCAGGTCGGCCTGCTGGTAGGTCCCGAAGCCCTCCTTGACGCTGTCGGCGAGGAGGAAGCCGATGGCCGCCGCCTTCTGCGCGGCGGCGGAGCCGCCGGTGATGTCGGCGAGGTACTGGGCCCGCGTCTCGGTCCCGCCGAGCCCGTTGGGCACCTGCGCGTTGAGGATGGCGTCGACCTTGCCGGCCGCCGGGGCGAAGCCGAAGATCGCGGCGTAGGCCTTGGCCGTCGCGTCCGCGAGTGAGAGGCCGCCGTAGGCCGCCTGGAAGCTAGCGGCGCCCGCGCCTGAGCCCGTGGCGAGGTTGGCGGCGAAGTTGATGTAGCGGTTCTCCGTCGTGAAGCGGGCGTAGTACGGGTCGTTCAGGTCCGTCGGGTTCGCCGTGGAGTGGACCAGGTAGTCCAGCCCCGCCGCGGTCGGCGTGCGGCCGGTGAAGAAGGCGTAGGCGATCTCCGCCACCGAGGTCGTGCCGTCCACCAGGTGGAAAAGTTGCGCCTGCGCGTCGGCCGGGGTGAGCTGCCCGGCGTCGAGCCGGGCGGCGATCTGCACCTCCGCCTGGGCCTGGGCGGACATCGGGCTGGAGGGGTCGCCCAGGGCGGGGTCGCCCGCGGCCGCGCGGATCAGGTTGGCGACCTCCGTCGCGAGCCCGGCGGCCTGCGAGGGCGTCTGTGCGGGCGTCGTCGGGCCGGTGTAGGGGCTGTAGGCGCTGACGTTGACCGTCTCGCTCGCGGTGTTGGAGGCCGCGCCCTGATCGTCGACGACGCTGAAGGTCACCGTGCGCGCGCCCGCCGCCACCGCGCCAGGGTGCGAGAAGGCCACCGTCTCCAGCGTCTGCTGGTAGGCGGCGTCCGAGGCGGTCCCCGTCAGCGTCAGCTGGCCCGCCGCCGCGTCGTAGGCCGCGGTGATCCCCGGCGCGGCCGTCACCGTCAGCACGTCGGCGGCCGTGAAGCCGGAGGCGATCGTCACCTGCGCCGAGCGCACCATCGCCCCCGCGTCGAGGTCGGTGATCGCGAGGGCGGGCGCGAGCGTCACCGGAGCGGCCGGCGGCTCCGTCACGGAGGCGGGCGCGCCGGAGAGGGCCGGCGCCGTGTTGGTCCCGTGCGTGACCGTGACCACCGTGGCCATGTCCGTCGCCGAGGCGGCCGCGCCGTCGCTGACGGACAGGCTGAAGGTGGTGGAGGTGGAGGGGCCGGCCGGGGCGGCCGTGGGCTGGAAGCCGACCCCCTGCAGCGCCGTTGTCAGCGCCTGCGCCGAGGCCGCCTGCAGCGTGTAGGTCGTGGTCCCGCCCGCCGTGGCCGCCGCGCCCGCGCCCGTCAGCACGCCCGCGCCCGCGGCGAAGCTGATCGTCGCCGTCTCGGCCTGCGCCGGCGTGTCGGGGTCGCTCACCGTCACGCCGGAGAACAGGGAGTCCGACGCCCGGTCGCTGGTGGCCGAGGCGTGCGTGCCCGCCACCGACGGGGCAGTGTTGGTCACGTCGGTCAGCGTGATCGCCGTGGCCGTGTAGCCGACCTGGAAAGTGTGGCCGCCGCTGGTGACGGTGGAGTTGGAGAAGGTCCCCGTCACCACGCCGCCGCCCGTGGCCTGGGCGAGAGTGTAGACCGTGCCGTAGGCCTCCGCCCCTCCGGTGTAGGTCAAGGACAGGCTCGCACCCGCCATCAGGGTGACGCCCGCCGCGCCCGTGGTGACCAGCCTGCCCGAGGCCGCCGCGGTGATCGTCTCGGCGAACACGCCGCCCTGCGCCAGGCTGGCCGCCGTGAAGGTTCCCGTGCCCTCGCCGGGCGCGAAGGTCCCGCCCGCCTGCACCGTCACGCCGGCCGTGTCCGCGCCCACGCCGCGCAGCGTCGCGCCGTTGGCCACCGTGACCGCCGACGTCAGCGAGCCGTCCACCGCCAGCACGCCGCCGTTCACCGCGGTGGTGCCCGTGTAGGTGTTCGCGCCGGTGATCGTCAGCGCCCCAGCGCCGACCTTCGCCAGCGACGACGGACTGCTCACGGTACCGTCGGACAGGGCGCCCGAGAAGGTCGTGCTGGTTCCCAGGGCGCCCGCTGTGAGCGCGGCGCTGGTGTTCGCCGGCCCGAACTGGTTGGTCACGTTTCCCGCGCCGCTGAGCGAGCCCAGCGCGATCGTATTGCCGCCCAGGTCGAGGTACGCGCCGCTTGCGACGGTCACGGCGTTGGTCGCGGTCAGCGCGTTGGTGGCAGCCAATACCGTGCCCCCCTGCGCGACTGTGACCG
This sequence comes from uncultured Caulobacteraceae bacterium, assembly GCA_964242255.1. GTDB lineage: Bacteria > Pseudomonadota > Alphaproteobacteria > Caulobacterales > Caulobacteraceae > JASLDZ01. The sequence goes on from CAXTCO010000003.1 coordinate 17,537, forward strand.
AGCCGGTGAAGGCGGAATCGTCGCGGTTCAGAACGACGTTGGGACCGCCCGTAAGCGTAAGGGCGCCGGCGCCGGTCAGTCCGCCGTTGACGAAGGCCCCCTGACCTCCGGCTGCGAGCGCGCCTCCCCCAGGGCCGACCGCGACGAGGTTGTTCAACAAGGTTGCGGCGTTTCCGGGAGAGCCGAATAGACGCAGCGTGCCGCTGTTGAGCGTGATGGTCCCGGAGCCCAGACTGTCGAACGTGGTGCCCGAGTCGTGGCCCGCGATCAGCGTGCTCCCCCCCGTCACCGCGGTGCCGCCGCCGTAGCCGTTGGTCGCCGAGAGCGTCAGCACGCCGCCGCTGTCCACCACCACCTTGCCCGAGCCGGAGATCGCGCCGGCGAAGGTGGCGGCGTCCGAGCGGCTGAACTCCAGCGTGGCGTCGTCCGTCACGTTCCCCGTGATGGAGCCCGTCGTCCCGCCGTTCCCGATCCGCAGCACGCCCACGCTGACCGTCGTGCCGCCGGTGTAGGTGTCGGCGCCCGTCAGCGTCAGCGTCTGCGTCCCGCCGCCGTCCACCACCACGGCGCCCGAGCCGGAGATCGCGCCCGTGAAGGTGCGGGCGTCCGAGCGGGTGAACTCCAGCACGGCGTTGTCCGTGACGTCGCCCATGATGGAGCCCGTCGTCCCGCCGTCGCCGATCCGCAGCACGCCCGCGCTGATGATCGTGCCGCCGGTGTAGGTGTTCGCGCCAGAGAGCGTGAACACGCCGGCGCCCGCCTTGGAGAGGGCGAGGAGGGTGCCGAACCCGAACCCGTCCTGGATCACGCCGGAGAAGGTGGTGCTCGCGCCGCTTCCCCCCGTCGTCAGCGTGGTCGTCCCGATAATTGGGAGCGTGGTCACCGTTCCCGCGCCGCTGAGCGAGCCGGCCGTTTCGGATAAAGCCAGGGTGAGCGTGGCGCCGGCGGCGACGGTCACGGCGGAACCGGCGGAGAGCGCGTGGCTGGACAAGGCCTCCAGATATCCCGACGCGACGTTCAGCGCGCCCGTGAACCCGCTGTTGTCCCCGACGAGGTTGACGCTGGTGTTGGTGGTGAGCGCGCCCCCGCCGGTGATGGCGCCGTTCAAGGTGAACCCCGAACCGCTGAGGACGCCGCCCCCCGCTCCGACCACGACCGCGTTGCCGATGCCGTTGCCCGTGCCGTCGCGCAGCTCGCCGCCGTCCAGCGTGACCGCGCCTGAGCCCAGGGCGTCGATGCCGTTTGCGTTCGCGTGGTTGGCGACCAGCACGCCGCCGCCCGTCACCGTCGTGCCGCCGGAGTAGGTGTTGGTCGCCGAGAGCGTCAGCGTCCCGCCGCCGCTCACCCGCAGGGCGCCCGCGCCGGAGATGGCGCCGCTGGCGGTCGAGGCGTGGGCGGCGCTGACGGACAGCAGGCTGGAGACCGCGGTGGGGCCGCCCAGCGTGACGGAGCCGCTCGCCGCCGAGAGCGACAGGCTGGAGACCTGGCTTTGCTGAAGGAGCGTGATGTCGTGCGTGGAGATGTAGGTGGCGGCCCCTGCGGTCAGGGGCGCGCCCGCCGTCTGGATCAGGTCTCCGCCCACGCTGAGATACAGGGCGTGCGCGCCCACGTTGACCGCGCCGCTGACCGTCAACGCGCTCTCGTCGCGGACGATGGAATCGCCGCCGCCGGTCAAGCCGCTGAGAGTGGCGATGAAGTTCCCGACGTCCCCCAGATTCACTCCGCCTTGGGAACTGGCGGTGAGGGAGCCCGCCGAGATGGAGCCGCCTCCCGGCTCCACGACGCCGGACGCGCCGTGAAGCACCAGCGACGAGCCCACACCCGGGAGGGCCACGGCCGCCTCGACCTCGACGATGTCATCGGTGTCGAGCGTGAGGGAGACGGCGCCGCTCCCGCCGTTGATCGGGGCCTGGACTGTGATTGAGCTGTGGGCGCCCACGGCGGACGTCGACGTGACGACGACGTTCTCGCCGGCCGCCAGATAGCCGGAGATCGCGCCGGCGTTGGCTGTGGCCGGCTGGCCGGTGGCCGTGAACGTGACCGTCGAGGTTCCGGAGAAGGCGCCGTTCGACGTCGCGTTGTTGGAGATGTAGACGTCAGCCATGGCGTGCTCCTCCGCGCGGCGGCCTTATAGCTCCCCACCCCTCCGCCCGGCCGCGACTCACCGTCGCGTGGACGGATAGCGGGCGTGAAAGCCGGAGCCGTGGCGGGAGCCGCGCGCAGGCCGCGCCGCTCGCGCCCGCCTCCATCGCCACTCCTGCTCCGACGGCGACGACCTGAGCCGCCGCACCCAGACAAAGCCGAGCGCCCTGCTGGGCGGGGACGGAACTCGCCATCCCCAGCGCCGCCGCCAGGGCCGTCGGCGCTGTCGCCAGCGAACCCGTCGAGATGGGCGGGGCCGCCTGTTGCGCCGCTGTTGGCCTGCGGGGTGGCGCCACCGCCGCCGCCGCACCTCCACATCGCTCGCCCACCGCCGCGTCTTGGCCGACCGGCTGCCCACCCTGCCCGACCGGACGCTGAACCGCGACGTCCAGCTAGGCCGCCGCCGGGGGGACGATCTGCTTGCTTAGTCTGAGTGTTCGCTCACCACCCTTGATGGACTCTCGCGGCGTCCGCTTGCCGTCGGCTCAGAGATCCACCTGCTCGGAAAGGGCGAGCGCGTCATCGACCTCTATGCCGAGGTAGCGCACGGTGCTCTCCAGCTTGCGATGGCCGAGCAGGAGCTGACAGGCGCGCAGGTTACCCGTCTTCTTATAGACCAGCGACACCTTGGTTCGTCGCAGGCTGCGGGTGCCATAGGCGCGCGGCTCCAAGTCAATCATGGCCACCCAGCGGTCCACCAGCCGTGCGTACTGTCGCGTGCTGAGGTGCTCGCCGGGGCGGCTCCGACTCGGGAATAGCCAGTCGTCCGCGCGACGGCCACGCAGCGCGAGCCACGCCGTCAGCGCCTCTCGCGTCGAGTCGGTGATCTCGAACGGCACCGGCCTACCCGTTTTCTGCTGGATGAGGGTCGCGCGTTGGCGAAGAAGGCCGCCAGGCGCCACGTCGCTGACGCGCAGCTTGACGAGATCGCAGCCTCTCAGCTTGGCGTCGATGCCGCAGTCGAATAGGGCGAGGTCGCGGACGCGGCCGTTAGCCTCGAGTTGCTGTCGGATCGCCCAGACGTGCTTTGGCTTGAACGGGGGCTTCGGCCCAACGATGCGGCGGGCGTTCCAGGCAGGCGGTGGGGAACGGAAGAGGTCACGCTGCGCCATGCTCGCCTCCGGCGATCGGCTACGCCCACCCATCCACATCTTGCCGAGTCAGGGTTGCTCGTCCGTATAGCAGCACGGTCAACCCTTTAGACCACGCAGCGCCAAAAGCGGACATCACGGCCAGTCCGACAAGCGGGCGTTCGGCAAGGCGCCACGTAAAAGCGGAACGGCTGGGCGGCTTGCGGACGGACACGTTCCACCCTCATCCGCTCTGCCGTGTCCGCTAGCTAATCTGGTTGGGCTTATGAGACTTCGCGTAGCCTGAAGATAGCCCATAGGTATAGCCGGCCACCACAACCGTTGGTCTGATCTCCAATAGGTAGTATTTGCCGGTAGGCATCAATGGTTTAGATTGATGGCCTGTAACTAGGCAGGGTGGGCAGGCCAGACTTCCTGGACATGGAGCCCGACCGCATTCTGCGGCAGTCGCCCGGCATTAGGCTTTCGGCCCTGAAGGTTTATTCCAAACAAAGTTATTAAAGTAATCTGTCCAAGACTGAAGGTGGGTGTTTAGTTTGGCCTGAGATTCTGTCTTGCTCCACTCACCATCCATCCCTCCTACAGAGGCATGCATCTGTGCGTCGATCAGGTTAGATGCAGACAGAAGCTTCGGAGCTGAGGGCGGCGCAGTCACCGTGGTCGTCGCTTTCACCGCCACCGGTTTTGAGGTACCTGGGACAATAATGGGTCCGCTTGAGGCAGCTGCACTCTTGATGTCCAGGTTGGCCTTCGAGCTTAGACTTGTGCCTAAGATGCCCGTGACGCTCGAGATGCTGCTCATTATAGAAGCCTCCTTTACGGAGGCCATCCGAAGCAAAAACGGTGCCACCCTCGAGAGTGGCGCCGCGGATGCGCGTCGGTCGTCAGACCGTGAACGCGCCGTCTGAGGCCTGATAGACCTCGATTGTCGCTCCGCCTGAAGGATCGTAATATCCCACGAGATCAATCCCGTTGTCGATGGACCCATCCGACACATCGTCAGAAGTGGCCAACCGAAGGTCATTGCCAATGCGTACCTCAACTATGTGGGCTACTGACCAGGGCACGACCAGAGTGTCTGTACCTACACTTCCCGAGTCCTGAATGACTACGTTCCCTGCGGACTGCATGTAATAGATATCGCTTCCTTCGCCACCATCAGCGGCACCCACGATCGCGTTCGGTGTCGCTGCGCCTTGAAGGGTGAGAGTGTCGTTCCCTGCTTCACCATACAAAAGGTAAGCACCAGCGATGCCTGCGCTGTGTTGACCGATGAGAGCGTCGTTACCATCTCCACCGTGCGCCTCCGCCACGGAGACGTAAATTGTGTCCGCTCCGCCGTCCCCAAATACTACAGTCCCAGAGTCGTTAGCAATTGAGTAGATCGTGTCGTCACCCAGCCCTCCGTGTATTGTATCTGCCTGTGGGCCGCTTTGATTTTGGAAGTAGGGCAAGTGCGTATTGGCATAACCGTAGATGACGTCATTTCCGGCTCCCCCATCGATTGTATCATTGCCCCACCCACCCTCGATGAGATTGGGGTATGCGTCACCCGTCAGTACGTCATCGAAGCCTGATCCATAGAGGTTCCGCACTCCATTGAGAGTGTCGCCCTGGGCATCGCCGCCGGCGGCCAAGCTAGCAGTCAGATCAACAGAAATTGCTGACTCGCTTGTAGAGTAGGAAACGCCGATGATCGCGCCGTTCGCGTTAAACGTGTCAGCTCCCGCACCACCGATGAAGATCACTGACGAACTACCGGCGGTGAATGCATCGTCGTAGGGCGTCCCTACGACCCCTTCGATAGCAGAGATCACGTCGCCAGCCGCCTCACCCGTGTTGGTGCCAGTTGCTAGGTTTGAGACAATGCCAGAAGTTGAGTGAGCGTACGAGATGAGATCGAAGCCGGCTGCGCCATCAATCGTGTCCGCACCGGCTCCGCCTTCAAGAACGTCATCGCCTCCTAAGCCCGACAGTGTGTTTGCTCCAGAGTCACCGATCAGGATGTCCGAGTAGTTAGATCCCTGAAGACCTTCTATCCCGATATACGTGTCGCCTGCGGCGAACCCGGTGTTCGTCGATGGGACGTCTAAATTAGCTGTCACGCCGGTTGGCGAGTCCTGATAGCTAGCCAGGTCTGTTCCCGCGCCGCCGAACAAGGTGTCAGCTCCGTCTCCTCCTCGAAGGATATCGTTGCCCGAGCCACCCGTGATCACGTTGGCCAGGTCGTTGCCGCTGCCCGTCCAGTTGGCGGAGCCTGTGTAGGTGAGGTTCTCAACGTTGGGTGCGAGCGTCACGCCGCTGATCGCTGTCTGCACTGTGTCGATCCCCTCACCGGAGTTCTCGACGATGATGGCCGCCGTGGCGCCGCTCAGAATGTAGAGATCATCCCCGGCTCCTCCCTGCAGCTTCTGCGTGCTGGCGAAGCCGCCCAAGGTGTCGTTGTACGCAGAACCCAGCAGGATCTCGGCGTTGGTGAAGGTGTCGGCGGCCGCCTCGCCCGCCCTCCCCGAGCCCCCGCCCGACGTGTTCGTGAACGCCGCGCTCACTGCCGACGTCGCGTGCGCGTATGAGATCGTGTCGATGCCAGCGCCGCCGTCCATCGTGTCGGCGCCAGCCCCGCCTTCCAGCACGTCTGCCCCAGCCAGACCGTTCAATGTATTGGCGCCTCCGTCACCGATCAGCACGTCATCGTATAGCGACCCCTCTAGACCTTCGATCCCGACGTAGACGTCGCCCGCCGCGTATCCGGTGTTCGACGACGACATGGCCAAGCTTGCGGTCACGCCGTACACGTTGCTGTAGCTCGCTATGTCCACCCCTGCTCCGCCGATCAGGGTGTCGCCGCCGCCGTTCCCCCGCAGGATGTCGTTGCCCGCGCCGCCGGTGATCACGTTGGCGAGGTTGTTGCCGTAGCCGATCCAGTTCGCCGATCCGGTGTAGGTCAGGTTCTCCACGTTGGCGGCCAAGGAGTAGCCGCTGATGCTCGTCTGGACCGTGTCGACGCCCTCGCCGGCGTTCTCGATGATCGCCGCGGCCGTGGCGCCGCTCAGCACATAGATGTCGTCGCCCGCGCGCCCAGAAGCTTCTGTGCGCTGGAGAAGCCGCCCAGGGTGTCGTTGTACGCCGAGCCCTGCAGATACTCCGCGTTGGTGAAGGTGTCGCCAGCCGCCTCGCCCGCCGTCCCCGAGCCCCCGCCCGACGTGTTCGTGAACGCCGCGCTCACCGCCGCGGCCGCATGAGCATAGGAGATCGTGTCGACGCCAGCGCCGCCGTCCATCGTGTCCGCGCCGGCCCCGCCTTCGAGGACGTCGTTGCCAGCTAAACCGTTGATCGTATCTGCACCCGCCGTACCAACGAGGGTGTCATCACCGGAGGTGCCTGTGATCGTCGCCATAAATGCCCCACTAGGTATTTCTAGATCAAGAGTGAGCCTGTGTGGTGAGGGCGCGCAACGGAACAATCAGGCCGCCGGACAAGGTGCGACATCTTGTCCACGCAGCGCGTGCGGCGTTCCTGGAGCATCCACCTAGGCTGTTAGGTCGTGACAGTCAGCCCGCCGCAAATTCGTTGCAAAGGCGGTAGCAAAGCGCTGGCGCAGGCGACCTTAGCTCCAGTGTACGCGGGTTTGTCGGGGATATGTGCACGAGCCTCAGCAACGGGCGTATGTGATTAGAGAGTGCGCCATGAAAAAAGGAGGGTGCCGCGACGATATAGAAGCCGATGCGGGCCTGGGTGTAAGCTATGCTTGGCGGGCAGATGCAGAGCCGCAGTTCGCTTGGCGCGACCTAGGGGTGGAGCGGCCACCTGATGGTAGTTCAAGATCGCGCCAGGTGCGGCCGTTGGCTTGGCTCCAGAAACCGGACGTTCGCTACCGCTGCGCCGTCCTGCGATCGCGACTGCTAACGCGTTTGACTCGCACATCCAGCTCGGCCTTATGCCGCCCGGCAACGGACGGGTGAGGAAGTCATGCGGGTTGGATTGGCGGGCACGGCCGCCGTGGCGCTGTTGGCGGCCGGGTCGGCCGCCGCTCAGACGAGCGAGGCGCCGGCTGCGGTTTCGGAGGTGGTGGTCACCGGTCATAAGGACATCAACTCGGCGGGACAGGTGTCGATCACGGCCAACGCCGGCGTGCTGGGCAATCGCGACCAGTTTGAGACGCCGTTCTCACAGGCCAGCTACACCGACAAGCTGGTGCTCGACCAGCAGGCGCGCACGCTGGACGAGGTGTTGGATAACAACAGCTCCGTTCGGGACACCTCGAACTCCTACAGCGACGCCGAGCAGTTCAACATCCGCGGCTTCTCGAGCCAGCCTCAGTCGGTGCTGTTCAACGGCGTGCCTGGGCTGATCAGCGCGCGGCGCATCCCAGTGGAGGGAATCGGGCGGGTCGACATCCTGCTGGGGCCGAGCGCGCTGCTCTACAACGGCGTCGGCGACCAGAACGTCGGCGGGGTGATCAACATCCAGCCCAAGCGGGCGGATGCGGCTCCCCTGACGCGCGGGATCGCCAGCTACGTCTCCGACACCAGCGGCGAGCTGCAGGCCGACGTCGGGCGGCGTTTCGGCCAGGACGGGACTTTCGGCGTGCGCGCCAACGTGGCCGGCCTGACCGGCGACTCGCCCATCGACAACCAGTACCAGCGCCAGACCTTCGGCTCCGGGGCGCTGGACGTGAAGACGGACCGGCTGACCGCCAGCCTGGACGTGATGGCGGACGACTACCTGCTGCTGGCCAACGTCGCCAACCTGCGGCCGCAGGCTGGCGCGCCGATCCCACGTGCGCCCGACAACAGCCTGAACGTGTTCGACCGCTCCTCCAGCTTCGAGGAGCGGAACTCGCTGGCCCTGCTGCGCGCCGACTACCGGCTGACCGGATGGCTGACCCTGTCGGCCGCCTACGGCCACTCCCTGTCGACGGAGCGGTACCAGGGTCCCTATGCACTGGGGCTGACAGGGCCGAACGGCGCGGCGCGCGCGCTGGTGATCCCCTTCTTCGCCCGCTCCGAGTCCGACGTCGGGCAGGTGAGCGCGCGCGCGACCTTCCGCACCGGTCCGCTCACCCATGAGGTCACGCTGTCGGGCGACTTCTACGCGTCCGACCACGGTTCCGCCTACTCCATCGGCCAGCTGCTCACGACCAACATCTACGCGCCCACGCCGTTCAAGCCGCGGATCGTCAGCAACCCCAAGCCGGACACCAGCATCGGCGACAACAGCGCGTCGGAGCGGAACAGCTTCGCCGCCTCCGACATCATCACCGCGCTCGACGGCCGGCTCACGCTGATCGGCGGCCTGCGCCAGCAATCCATCGACGACCGCAACATCGACGCCGCCACGGGCGTCACCACCGACCGCTACGAGGAATCGGCCGTCACGCCGGCGGGCGCGGCGATCTTCAAGGTGACGCCCCGCTTCTCCGTCTACGGCAACTACATCCAGGCGCTGCAGTCGGGCCCCTCCGCCCCCAACCTCGTCGCCAACGCCGGGCAGGTGTTCCCGCCCTTCCGCGCCGAGCAGCTCGAGGGCGGCGTGAAGTGGGACCTGCGCGGCCTGGGCCTCACGGCGGCGGTGTTCCAGATCACCCAGCCCAGCGCCTACATCGACACGCGCAGCAACCTGTTCGTGGTGAACGGGGAGGCGCGCAACCGCGGCGTGGAGCTGAACGCCTTCGGCTCGATCCGGCCCGGCCTGCGGCTGCTGTCGGGCGTGTCCTACTTCGACGCCGAGCAGAACAGGACGGGCGACCCCACCACCGAGGGCAAGCTGGCCATCGGCATCCCGCACTGGCAGGTGAATCTGGGCGCGGAGTGGGACGTGCCGCGTTCGGCCGGCCTTACCCTGATCGGGCGCGTGATCCACACCTCGGAAGAGGCGGTCGACGCGGTGAACAGCCAGCACATCCCCGGCTGGACGCGGGTGGACGTGGGCGCCCGCTACGCCCTGACCCTCGCCGGGCGTCCGACCACCATCCGCTTCGACATCCGCAACGTGGCCGACGACAGCTACTGGCAGGACGCCACACAGGGTCTGCTCTACGCGGGCGCGCCGCGCACCTTCCGCGTATCGGTCGCGACGGACTTCTGACGCCATGCGCGCCGCCCTCGTCATCGCGCACCGTTGGGCGGGGTTGACGATCGCGCTGTTCCTGGTGATCGCCGGCGTGACCGGCTCCGCCCTGCCTTTCCTCGACGAGCTGTCGTCGCTCTGCGCTTCGAGACTATGGGCGGCCGCGCCGCCGACGCCGGGAGCGCAGCCGCTCTCCGGCCCCGCCCTGGCCATGAGGGTGGAAGCGGCCACGGGCGGGCAGGTGGCGCAGGCGCCGCTGAGGGTGGATGGGCGGCGCGCGGTGGCGCTGTTCGTCTTCGCCGCGCCCGGCCGACCTAAGCTCCCCTTCGACCAGGTGGTGGTCGATCCCTACAACGGGCGCATCCGCGATCACCTGCGCTTCGGCGAGGTGCAGGCTCTGCCGCGTGACTTGCCCACCTTCCTCCTGGGCCTGCACTACGGCTACGTCGCCGGCCCGTGGGGCAGGCTGGCCTTCGGCGCGGCGGCGCTGGTCTGGCTGGTCGACGCCTTCGTCGGCCTGGCTCTCACCTTCCCGCGTCGACGGCGGAACGCGCCTCCGCGGCCGCCGCCCGAGTGGCTCGCGCGTTGGCGGCCCGCGTGGGTGGTGCGGCGCCACGCCCGCGGGCATCGGCTGACTTTCGATCTCCATCAGGCGACCGGCCTATGGTTCTGGCCCGTGGCGCTGGTGTTCGCCTGGTCGGCCTTCGGCATGAACCTACCCGCCGTGCACGACCCGCTGGTGCGGGCCCTCGGGTCCGCGGAGGCGCGCACACCGCCGGCTCTGCCCGAGCCCCTGGCGCGACCCAAGCTCGACTACGCCGCAGCGGCCCGGCGGGGCGAGGCGCTGATGCATGAGGCGGCGGAGGCGCGGGGCTTTCAGATCCTGGCTCCCAGCCGCCTGGACTACCGTGCCGCGCAGGGCGCCTATCGCTACACGGCGGCGACCACGCTGGATGTGGCCGATGGCGCAGCCACCAGCATCTGGCTGAATGCGACCGATGGAAGGGGGCTCGCGTTCGTCCCTCCGTCAGCGGCCGCGGTTGATCGCCTCGGCGCCTGGGCGGACGCCCTGCACGAGGCGCAGGTCTTCGGGCTGCCCTGGCGCATAGTCACAAGCGCCTTCGGCCTGCTGGTGACCGGCCTCACCGTGACGGGCGTCATGATCTGGATGAAGAAGCGCGCGGCGCGCGAGGCCAACCGCCCGACATCCACCCGTCGCAGCTTGGCCGGGCCCGGCCGCCCCGCCGCAGACGCGGCTGTCTAGCATAACTGAGCTGTGGACGCCTTCGCGCGGCAGCTGACATTGGCTTGGCTGTAGTAAGCGGACCTTCGCTAGCAAACCCCAACGTCTTCTCTCGCCGCGGCGGGGGGGGGGGGCGGTCCGCCGATCGCGCAGCAGGTTCACGGCCGCCAAGCTCGGGGCATGACGCGCGTCCTGCGTCGCCTCTTTGCGAGACGGCCCGGGACAGCCTACCTTGGTGGGCAGCAGGAGGTCGGCTTGGCCAAAAACAGCGGTGCCGGATACACTGTCGGCAAATCGCCGAGCGGATCGAAGAGCACGTTCAAGGGTGTTGGCTCCGGCAAGGACTCTGTTCGGGTCATGAGCGGAGCTGCCTACAAGCAGGCCTCCAGCGCGGCGAACACCGCGATCCGCTCCGTGACGTCAGGTAAATTCGTGACGACCAGCTCTGCAAAATTACATGCGGCAACGACACTGTCCGGCAAGAAGCGCTAGTGGCCGTCTACGATCGTATCTTCGACGGTGAAGATAGCGAGATCAGAGCTTTCATTGCTTATGTCCTCTATGAGCGTGCTCGCCGCGAATGGGTGGAAGAGTTTCAACGTGAGCGGAATGGCGCGCCCGGCGAAGTCGAGCAAAGAGCTTACGATGCAACTTGGACGCCGCAGCTCATACAAAATGCGCGCAACTCTGCGGATAGCATACTAGCGGAGTACGCCGACAGCGCTGTGACGGCTGCCCGGCCCGCCATCGTCGAGGAAGCGCTCAAGGGCCAAGCATGGAAGTGAGTTCTTCTTTCGGTGGCGGCGAACCTTGCTTACACGATCCTTCTTCTCTCCATCGTGATCGCTTTAAAATTCATGGGTGTTGATCTGATCAGCGCCCTCCAGTCGATCGGATCCAGCCACCCGCCGTCATAATCCCCATGTCGCAGGCGTGGGTCGCGCGCATCATCTAGTTTCGTCACCTCGCGCAGCTGCTGGCGCGCCCCCTTTCGCCTCAACGGGGTTCTATGCAGCCGAGCCGGTGCACTGAAGTCGGCTGAGAGCTCGAAGCGATGCGGGCCTTCATGCGACTGAGACCCAGAACATCTGGGGAACACTCGGGGATCGCGGCGTTCTCAGCTTGGCCGCTCCTGGCCAGGGGAGTGAGACATGACCACCGGTAAGAAGCCGGCCTCAAAGGCCTCGAAAGAGCTGAGTAGCTCTTCGTCATCGAAAAGCGAAAAAACGGTTGCCGCTTCGGCTTTGGCCCAAGCCAAGAAGGGCGGCTCTAAGAAGAAGTGACGTGTACGTCCTGAGCCGCCCCCTTGCCTCACGGCGTGGGCGGTTCAGCGCCAACAGCAGAACTTGGCTTGTCTCCAGCATGCAGACATTCAGTCGACGCGACACGCGTGATCAGGCGTGGCCGGCAGCGGCCCGCCTGCGCAGCACGCCTCTGATAAGAGCCAGGCCGAACAGCGCGGCGGGCGACAGGCCCAGCAGCGCGACGAGCGTCCTGTGCAGGGGGCCGAGCGCCTGGCCGTTGTGGAGCGGGTAGAGCCAGCCCTGCCAGAGGCGCTCGAGCGGCGGCAGGTCGGAGGCGCGCAGCACCGCGAGCACGCGACCGCTCGCGCGATCAACCACGACGCGATCCGGCGGCCGTGTGACGCTCTGCGGGCCCCGCCCGCGCAGCAGGACGACGTAGCTTCCCTGGGCGTCCTCGGGCAGGCGCAGTTCGGCGAGCTCTTCGCCTGGCAGCGCGGCGGTCGCCGCGGCCAGGGCCTGTTCCGGCGGAATGAGCGCGCCCGCGCGGCTCGGCGGCGGGTGGTCCAGTCGCGGCTCGACGGTGCCGAGCCGACCCAGCGCCGGGCGCGCGAGGTCGCCGAGCGACATCCAGGCGCCCGTGACCAGCGCCACGACCAGCAGGGGCGCTGCGACCAGGCCCAGCCGGGCGTGGGTGTCGCGCAGGGTGCGCACGGGGTGGGCCCCCGCGGGCGGCGGCGCCAGCGCGCGCACAAGGCCGCCACGGCGCGGCCAGGCCATCCGCACGCCCGCGAACACCGACGCCAGCATCAGGAGGCCCGCCACGCCGACGCCGCGGTAGCCGACGTCCCTGAGCACATACAGGTTGTGCAGGTCGTAGATGGTACCCAGCAGCGAGCCCTCGTAGACGCGCGGCGCAAACACCCGGCCGGAGGCGGGGTCGACCGAGGCCTCGGCGTGGCGCTCGGGCCCGAAGGTCACGCGCGCGACGGCCGGCTCGCCCGGCCGCGTGGGCAGCACCAGCGCCGTCACCTCGCCCTTGCCGGTGAACGCCGCCTGCGCGGCGGCGAGGAGCCGTGCCGGCGGCAGCGCCCGGCCGGGCGCGAGCGGGCCGAACTCGGCGGGGTGCAGCGCCCGGTCCAGCTCGGGGCGGAACACGATCGCGGTTCCGGTCAGGCCCTGGAAGGCGAACAGGCCCCCCAGCGCCCAGCCGAGCCGCCGGTGCCAGCGTAGCAACTCCCGCGCCATCCTCAGTAGACCGCGCGCAGGGTGACCTGGGCGGTCAGCGGCTGGCCGGGGAAGACGCCCTCCTGATAGCTGCCGGTCGACTCGAAGTAGCGTTCGTCCGTCAGGTTCTTCAGGTTCAGCTGCACGCTGTAGCGGCCGAAGTCGCGGGCGATCAGGGCGTCCAGCGTGTAGAAGCCGGGCAGGCGGAAACTGTTGGGCAGCGTGCCCTCGCGCGCGCTCGCCGCATAGACGCCGCCGCCGAGCTTCCAGCCCTTCAGCGCGCCCGACGGCGGCGCCCAGCTCACGAACAGCCGCCCGGCGTGGAGCGGGGTGTTCTGCAGGCGGTCGCCCACCGGCAGCACCGCGTCCTTCGTCACCCGCGCGTCGGTGTAGCCGTAGCTGAGGTAAGCGGCGACGCCGTTGCGCCCCGACCAGGTCGCGTCCACCTCGACGCCCGTGCTCTCCTGCTCGCCGGCCTGGAGGCTGTACTGCGGCCGGGTGGGGTCGGGGATGTCGCCGTTCTCGCGCACGAGATCGAAGCCGGCGATGGTGGCCGAGAGGCCGCCCCGCTGCAGCTTCACCCCACCCTCGACCTGGTGCGAGCTCTCCGGCTTGGGATCGTAGCCGAGGCGGTAGAGGCCGAAGGCGGGGCTCAGGCCCTCGCCGTAGCCGGCGTAGAGCACCACGCCGGGCAAGGCCTCGAACGTGGCCCCGACCCGCGGGATCACCGCCTCGACGCTGCGGCGGAAGCCGCCGTCGGCCTTGATGCTGTCGTCGAACGCCGCGTAGCGCAGGCCGAGCGTCAGCTTCAGCCGCCGCGTCAGCGTCAGCAGGTCCTCGGCGTAGACGCCGTAGTAGTTGCTGACGTCCTTGTAGGGGCTGAGCGCCTGCACGTTGGTGGGCTTGGCGCCGTAGACGGGGGCGAGCAGGTCGATGGGCGCGATCTCGCCCAGCGCCTCGAAGGTGTTGGCTTGGTAGTCGGTGTCCGAGGCGCCGAGCGTCAGGACGTTGGGCCGCCCCAGCACCGTCAGGCGTCCGGTCACGTAGGCGTCCACCGTGTAGTCGCGGTCCCGCTCGCGGTAGAGCAGATAGCTGCGGTCGAGCGTTCGGCCGTCGGCCTCCACGCCGGTTACGCCGCCTTCGGCCTCCGCCGCTTGGCCGTAGGCGCCCTCGTACTTGGAGTGCTGGCCGTAGGCGCGGGCCACCAGCTTGCCCGTCCAGGCGTCGCTGAAGCGGTGCTCGAGGGTGGCGGTGAAGAGCTGGGTCTCGGTGGCGTGCACCGGCAGGCCGGGCTCGCCGTAGTAGGCCTCGATCGGCAGCCGCAGCCGGTCCGTGCCCGTCACCGTGCCATAGGCGGGCAGGCCGAAGTAGCGGACAGGCTCGCGGCGGGTGTACTCGCCCTGCAGGGTCAGGATCGTGCCCGCGTTGTCGGTCAGCACCAGGGTCGGGTAGAGGCCGTAGGCCTCCTCGCTCACCTGGTCGATGAAGCTTCCCCGGTGCGCATACGCGCCGGTCAGCCGGAAGAGCGCGGTCTTCGACGCGTTCAGCGGGCCGGTGACGTCGAAGCTCGGGCTGACGTAGCCGAAGCTGTCGGCCGAGAGCGCGACCTCGGCCCGCGGCGTGGCGAGCGGCCTCTTCATCACGACGTTGATCACGCCGCCGAAGTTCCCCTCCTGGTCGCCGCCAAAGCTGACGGCGGCGGGGCCTTTGAGCACCTCCACCCGCTCCACGTTGACGAACAGGTCGCGGGTGGAGCCCCCGTCGAAGCCGTAGGTGTTGGGCTCGCCGTCGCGCAGCGGCTGGGTGCGGAAGCCGCGCACGCGGATCTCGCCGTTGTACTCGGCGGGGCTGCTGGCGGGCGCGGCGCCCGAAACGTCCTTCAGGAGCTCGTCGAAGGCGGTGATCGCCTGGTCGCGGATCAGCGCCTCGGGCACGGCCTGCACCGCCTGCGGCAGGTCGAGCGCATCGACGGGCGTCTTGCCGCCGACGGCGACGATGGGGGCGCCGTAGCCGCGCGGGGCGGTGACCACGACGGTGGAGACGGCGGGGGCGGACGGCTCGGGGGCGCTCGACTGCGCGAGCGCGGGACCGCCGAGCGCGGACGCGACGGCGAGGCCGAGCGCCGCGGCGCCGGCGGGGGAGGAGGAGGACACGGCAGGTCTCCAGGCGCGCGGGCGCTCCGGGCGCCGCGGCCGCTGACAAGGAGCGTCGCGGGCGCACGCCCGCGTCGCGGTTTAGGCTGTCAGCGAAGGCGCGGGCGGTCCGCGGGCCCGGGCAGCCACCGGCGGCGGGGCCCGGGCTCCCCGAGGCGCGAACGGCGTCCAGCGCACCCAGTCCACTGCGCCGGAGACCGGCAGCGCGACCACGGCGGGGCCGACCGGTGGACAGGCCGCGGCGGCGCAGAAGGGGCATCCGGCCGGAGCCTTGCCCGGCTTGGCGGCCTTGGAGGCGCCGCCCATGTCCATGCCGCAGTCCGCCATGGCGGAGGCGGAGGCCATCTCCACCTGCATCACGGTGGAGCGGACGGTCGCGAAGCCGAGCAGCAGCACGGCCAGCAGCGCCGCCGCCAGCCCCGCCCCCCGCGCTCTCCAGACCGCGCCCATCACGCTCCTATGGCCGAGAACCACCTTCCCGATCAATGAGGCGAGCGGCGTCTTACGCGGCGTGTCAGGCGGCGGCTTCGGAGGAGAGTCTAGCCGTTGGCGGCCTCAGTCGCTTGGGCAAGCGGCTCGGGAGCGCCATGAGCGGACCTTCGGCTCGTGGCGAGGAGCTGACCTTGAACTCGCCGGGGAGCGGACGCTTATCTTGGGAATGGATGCCCAGTCTACCGAGGCGGAGTTATAGCGGTTTAGAGGTGCCCCACAGCCCTATGGCCGACCCTTATTCCCACCTTGAGGGCGCGGACTGGTCACCTGAGACTGGAGCCGAGCTTGTCGGATACTGATACCTCCTTTGTTCGCGACGTCCGGCGGCTCAAGCCGCCGACGTCCGGAGACTTCGACATCGCAGCCTGGGATCAAGCTTACACACGGGCAGCGGGCAAGACCTCCGATGACCAGCGCCTGCTGGAAACCGCACGCTGGATCAGCCGGCAGGCGGAGGCCGCCCGAAGCTTTTTCGAGGATCCGGCGTTGGCGGGGCTCAGCCCAGAGTGGGGTACGACTTTGGCGGTCGCGGCGCTAAATCGCGAGTTCCGCACCGCGGCAGAATTGGCGGCAGCCAAGGTCAGGGAGGGCGCAGACGCTGGCATGCTGGCGGCCGACGCCCTTGCCGCCCTCCGGGTCGAGAACGTTATGGGTCAGTCACTTTCAATGAACGACCTAGTCGAGGTCGGCGTGGACTGCACGGAGAACTGGCTGTTCGACGCCGCCCGGTCGACCGGCCGGGAGGGTGCTCAGATCTCCGACTTGGCACCAACGGCCGTACGCGCAACGCAAGCCTACAGCTTCCGCAAGTCGCTGAACAACCTCTGGAACGAGGCGCTGCACGAGGGCTGGCGCCTCTGCGAGGGCGAGCGGCCCCGCTGGACGCCGGCCGACCCCGAACACGAACGTTTGAAGCAGGCGTGGTTGGCACGTCACGAAGCAAACCTGATGAACTTCGCCAACATTGATCGGACCTTGTGGCCCAACCTGCCGGAGGCGCGCCGGAAGCAGCTTGGACGCAAGCGCACCGTTGTCGAAGTGAAGCTTTCGGACGGTGGCGAACCGCGCTTCAAGAGCGGACCCGTCTCGTACCTGTCAAAGCGCATGCCCGCCTACAACTATGAAAAGGCGATGCTGGAGAGCAGTCCGCTTGCCGAGTTCGTGGATGCTCGCATGCCGGCCGACCCTAGGCTGAGCGTGTCCTTGCTACTCCTCGCCTGGCACGTCTTGTACGACGCCGCTAGACGGCTCGCCGCGTTAGCGCCCTTGCCCGTTGCCCTTTCGCCTCGAGAAGCCGAACGATTGGCCCTAGCCGTTAATCGCACGACCTTGACCCAGGCGCTGTCGGACGCGCTCCGCGTCGAGAACGCGGTTGGCGCGGCTCTGATCGAGTTCCTGATGTTCAAGCCAAAGGCCGGCGGCGCCGCGGAGGCCAAGGGCAACAAGGGCCTGTGGGCGGCGCCGCTTGTCCAGGTGCCGGGATCGAGCCGGCTGCTGCTCGCCCTTCCAGTGCTCGCGACTAGCAATGTCGCTCGCCGAGCCGAGGCTTGGCTGGAGGAAGGCGGCATCGACGACTCTAACCCCGCGGGTGCGCGAGGTGACCGGTATGAGGTGGTATTTCGCAGTAAGATTGACCGCGCGCTGGAAAGTAATGAGATCTTCCGCTCTGCGCTGAGCGCTTCGGCAGGCGTGCCCAAGTCAAAGCGCTTCACCGAACAGGTTGACCTGATCGTCGCTTTGGGTGGCCTTTGTCTCGTGGGCGAGCTCAAGTTCTTTCTGTTTCCGGCGGACCCGCACGAGCGGGCTCGCTACTCCGAGAAGCTCCTGGACGCGGCGAAACAGGCGAGACGCAAGTGCTCGGCCTTGGACACGCGACGAGATGTAGTGGCTGAGGCGCTCGGGACTTCCGTCACCCACGCGAGCGGGCTGCGCCTGCTGCCGATCGTGGTGACAAACCAGGGCTATGGCTTCTCGATGAGAGTAGACGGAGTGCTGATCGTGGAAGCAGGGTTCCTTCGCACATACCTCGGCTCGGGGGAGATCCTCAGTGGCAAAGTCCTCCAGCCACTCACAGGCGCGTCAGTGGATCAGCACCACACGCTTTATCGGAGCGAGGCTGAAGCCGAACGCGTTTTTGAAGCCACGGTGGAAAAGCCTTGGGTCTTGACCCGCTTCCTCGACCGCGTGAAGTGGAAGGAGACCCCGTTCCCGACCCCAACCGGGGAAATCCTCCAGATCCCCGGGCCCGTGCTCGGCGACGTCGCAGGACTGGAGCGCCTGCGAGCCGAGAGCATCATCGCGCATATGGGCTGGTGAGTTGTTCTCGAGACCAGCACTGATTTCGTAAGCTCAGCCTGACGACTGCGGTGCCGCTCTGGCACTACCCGGGTCACTAGCCCGCTCAGGGCGAGAAGCCCAAGATAAGCCCCGCATCAAGATAGATCCCGCTCTCATGGCGAACAGTGAACCTTGAGGAGCCGACATGACCCGGATGCGCGAAGCGGCGCTCAAAGGCAAGCACCCAAGTCGTTCTCGCCCGCCCGCTCTGCGCCGTCACCCACCTCTAAGAGTTGCTCGCGGATATCGGCTGCGAGCGCCTGGGCGGCATCAGTGAAGTGCGTAAGCCTGCGCAGCCGATCCTCAAGCTGCTCGCGAAACGCCCTGGCCCTTGCAGCCGACGGATCCTCCTGCTTCTCACCCGCGCTGACGAAGCGGATTATAGAAAGCTCAGGGCCGAGGTCAGCGCGGGCATTCTCGGCGAGGGCCACCCACTCCTGAGCGCGGTCAACAGCTCCGGCCGCAGCGATGCGGAGGCAGAGCTGGATGAGCAGGCGCGCGGTGTAGTCAAAGCCTTCGGCGAGCTCGAGCCACTGCCTCACCTCTGGCTCCATCGCCGAGGCCGCCGCGGCGCGCGCTGCCGCATGGTAGCGAAAGGGTTCGGCGTCCGGGTCCAGGCTGGCTATGGCGCTCGCGACGGCCTCTAAATCCTCAAACGGCCGCGTCCCGTTGGGCAGCATATAGCGGTGCTGCCAGATCTGCATCACCGCCTGGGCGCACTCGGCCTGTGCCTGCCTGTGATCCTCGAGCGTCGCGCTCTCCGCGGCCGCGATCCGCTCCGCTAGATGGTGCGCCATCCATCGCGTCGGAATGTCGGGATCGGCGTCAGGCGCGAGCTGCTCCACGAGCCGCTTGCCGAGCTCGATCACCGCCTTAGAGTGATCGACGGACGCCATCGGCCCTCACCAAGTGGAGCCGCGCGTACGGCCAGGGATACTCGATCATGTCGTCCTTCTCGCCGGCATAGTAGGAACGACGCTCGCTCCTCCGGATGCGAACCGCCACGATCAGGCACATCGCGGAGCCGTCCAGCAACGCCTTCAGGAAAGACGGCGAGGCCGACATCCTCGTCCCGCTCTCCGTCTCCTTGTCGCGCCCATGCTGGTACGTCCGCGCCCAGGACTCCGTTCTGAGCGCGGACGGGCCGGCGATTTCCGAATCCCACCAGCGACGATCCGGATCGGGCCTGAGCATCAGGCGACTGACCACGTGAGTCGACGGAACTGGCCCAGAATAACGCAGCCCCTCGGCCCACGCATCCTTGTCGTCCAGCCCGCGTGACCGATCGGGATCGCGAACCCAACCCAACAACGATAGCTTCGGCGAGAGGATCGCATCGTTCTCGGACCCGGCCTCGGGCAGGTAGACGTAGCTGAGGTCCTCGGCTGTCTGCAGCGCGGCGAGCAGCGCGTCTGCGGCCGGCTCCGAGACGAGCGCGCTTTGAACCCGCACCGTCTCCTCCCGTCCTTCTCTCAGACTGTTCCAATAACCCCATAGGGTGCAGCGCGCATCATCCGTCGTCAGGACGCTGTCCAGGTGGTTTGGCGTGACCGCCCACCGCCACGTCTTGTCCCCGTATTCCGTCGGCCACGGCGGCTGGGCAACCAGCAGCGGGTCCCTACGATCGGAGAGCCAGCGGCCGTCGTCGCGAGTCAGCATCTCGCGCCTCAGCCAGTCTGTGAACTCGTCGTCCGCATCTTCCTCATCGCGCCGGACCGGGAGCTCGCGAAGGAGTGCTCCGGCCGTGAACAACATCGCGTGATAGGCTTGGTAGTCCCGCAGCGCATCCGTGTTCGGCCTGCTCCCGTGCGAGTGGTGGGTCTCGCGGTCATCGAAGATGCGGCGCTTGTATCGCTCGTCGTCCTTCCAGCCGCCGCGTCCGGTCCAGCGCAGATGCTCGCGCATGGCCCGCCGCGCCCGCCGTTCCACCGCCGCTTCGGACACACCAAAGCATCGGCCCAGCGGGGCGAACCAGTAGGGTCCAATATCGATGCCGAAGAAGAAGCTCTCCTCGTCCGCGGCCGCTTCTGCCTCATCTGACGCGCCCTCGTCAGAAAGTGCGCCGCCATAGCCGTGATGGAGGCTCGGCGCACGGGGGGAGCGGTTGATCGATGCCCAGGTTTCGCGCTCGGCCGCGTCGGCGGCGAGAACGCCGGCCTGGGCGAGCGCCAGCAGTGCTTCGGCCGACAAGCCCCGGATAATGACGTGCTCCGTGGCTGACCATTGGCGTAGAAGCGGCTCGGCAGCTTTCACGAGCACGGGATTCTCTAGCGCTCCTCGCGCTAGTCCGATCAACAGCCACTGCCGGGCATGCATCGCATAGAAGGCGAGCCCCTGATCCCGGAAGGCTCCCGCCTCCCCGCGCTCAGCTAAGCTGAAAAGACGGTCCAGCGGTTCCTCGCATCCGAGTTCCACCAAGCCGCGCACCGCGTGAGCAAACTCCCATCGAACCGACGCGATCGGAGACGCTAGCCCCGCCCAGCAGTAACCCGCCAGCGCCTCGGCAACGGTCGACGGCGGCTCGAGCACGGATCGCCAGGGGCCATCCCCGTCCTGCTCGGTCAGGAGGTCGTCGAGAAGGTCGAGTCCGTAGTGGAGCGCTTCGTGCGCATCCGTCGGAGGAAGCTTCGCGGCAATGAAATCAATCGCGCTGAAAAGGGCTCCGGCACCGAGCGTCTCCACGACTTCCGTCAGGCCGACAAGGGTGGCGTCCACTATCTCTTCGTCGGTGACGACGCGTCGGCTCTCAAGGTCGCCAAGGGGAAACGTCTGCATCCACCAATGCCGACTCACGTGGGTCGGATCGCGCCTGCACACCTCCAGTACCGCGCTCCTCAGAGCTCCGCGCAACGATACCCGGTAGAACCACCCGGCGGGCATCGCCTTCAGCAGGGTGCTCAGATCGTACAGGCCAAATTCGGGCACCGCGGTGAAAGCGCGCACGAAGTCAGCCTCTCTTCCAGGCCGCACCCGCGAGCAGGCCTGCTCCAGGAAACCGTAGCGATTGAAGCGGTTACCCCAGTCTCTCACAGTCAGCAGCGCGCGGTAAAGAGAGTCGGGCGAGTCGAGTTCGACGGAGGAAAACAGCGCATCCCAAGGCGGCTCATCGTCCTCCCTCGGAGCTCTCACTCCGTGCCCGGCGGTGCGCGGCGACTTCGCAACAGCCTCATCTGTTGTTTCTGCCTGCGTGCGAAGCCGGTGCAGATCCGGGAAATCGAGATCATGCGCAGCCGCGAGGGAAGCCAGTCTCTCCCACTGAGAGAGTGTGCCCAGTTCGACCCGCAGGTAGCGCCACGCGACCGCCGCACCCGCTCGCCGACGCGCCTCGTCCGGTTCCCCTTCAAGGAACTCCTGCAGGTTGCGAAGTCGGTCCCATGGTGCCTCGACACCCGCTAACGCGAGCCTCTCGGCTGGGGAGATCCGCCCCTGCGCAACGAGCCGATCGGTCGCGACAGCGAGAACGCGGCCGGTCTCGCCAAAGCGCCGATCTCGCCATCGGCTGAGGATCGTCAGTGCCGACGAAGGGCACAGATCCGTGATCGCTTCGACCGTGCTTTCCCAGTCGAAGTGTTTATCTCGGACCACGTACTCGTAGGTCAGCTCGGCGGCGCGTGCGACACGGTAGGCCACCTGCGGACGAGGCTCTGCAACATCGGCCGCGCCTCCTGCAAGGTCCAGCAGCGCTCTCCAGCGGTCCAGGTTCTCTTCACCAATCCGGCTTGCTACCTCCACGGCGGTGTCGAAGTAGGCACCCGCCTCGGCCCGGCTGACCGGGAAAATCGCGCGGGCAAGCTCGACCAGCGCCTCACACCTCGTCGAGGCATCTTCTCGGCTCTGCTCGTAGGCACGGAGCGCCGCACTAGCATAGTGCAGCGAGTGATCCTCAAGCCCTGGAAGGCGGCCGATCCGGCGGGCCATCTGCACCAGCGAGCTTGGCGCGAGCGGTGTAGTACGAGCCTCCACCCAGTGTCTTAGACGATCGAACGGGGCGCGTTCGGTCACGCCGGCGTCCGCCAACATGGCGAGCCACTGGCGAGCCTTGCCGTCAGCCACCTGCGAAAACTCACGATGGACGTGCCGTGACGCGTCGCGGCTCTCCTTCGTCGCTGCCTCGATCGCCGCGTCGAGTTGGGGGATCGTCACTCTCCCGAAGACCACCTGAGCGGAAAGTCGGTGCCAGGGAAGAAGGCTACCGACGTCCTCCTTAAAGGCGGACGTCTCCTGGCTGGTGGAGTAGCGGTCGCTCTGGAGCTCCTTCCGGAGCTCGTCGTGCGCAAGATCGACTAGCTGTAGGAGCTTGTTATCGAGTGCGGCGAGCACCGCGTAAGCTCGCAGGAGCGGCTCACGGGTGTTGGCGAAGCGGGACGCGAGGTCTTTGGGCGGCAAATTCGGGAGGTAGCGGCGAAGGATTGCCGCCCAGGCCGGGAAGTCGGAGGGCAGCAGAAGCGCGGCGCACTCTATTGCGGAGGTTACCGCAGCAAGTACCTTCCACTGGTGGTCCCAACGATCGTCTTCGGTAACACTAACGCGCCGGCTCCCCAGCAACCGGAGTAGACGCCTCAGCGGGCGTTCTGGCGGAAGCCTTCCCGCTCGCCGCAGCTCGTCAACTATACCCAGCAGCAGCCAGGCATCGTTGCGAGCGCCATACGCTAGCGCGTCGACCTGGGCGAGCTCGTCCAAATCAACCAAGTCACGGACCAGGATCGCCCCGGCGTGGAAGTCGTGCAGCCGGTTCCTCCAGCGGCGCAGGAACGTGGCTGCCTCTTTGCCCCCGCGCAGTCGAAGGAGGGCCAGCGCTAACGCCGCGCGATCTTCGTCAGTGAAATCTTCCTTACTCCGGTCCTCGCCGGACAGGCCGGCCCAACTATGCAGCCACCCCATTGCCATACGGAGCCGGCTCGAAGCTTCGGGGATCAACTCCGCGTGGCCAGACATGAAGGCGGCGTCATAGGCGTGGTGCGAGCCTTGCCAAGCAGCACCGAAGGGGCGGCGAGAGACGATCTCCTCGACCTGGCTGGCTGACATGAGGGCTGAGGCGAGGGCTGCGTTTGATTGGATGAGATCGGACTGCCGGCCCTCGCCGGCGGTCTCACCTGCCGTTTTGAGTGCCAGCTTTGCCGCAGCCGAGTAGTCCTTCGCCCGCAATGCGGCCTTCAGTGCGAACATCAGGCGCTGGAGTTCGACGTCCCGCTTCTCCAGTGGACTGTTCGTCGGCAGTCCTTCCCCCGACAACGCGAGGTCTACAAGCTCGCGCAGATGACCGGCCTCCAGCAAAAGCTGAGGGATGGCCGACGCCACGTAGGCGCTCGCTGCAGAAAAAGGGCGGAGAGTTTCTATGAAGCCGGTAACCGCCTCTTTGGACGGCCTGAACCGGTCCCTGAACCAAGTCTCGGCAGGCTCATCGAAAAACTGAACGCTGTCGCCCGTCAACAGCAGAGGACGGCCCATGTCGAGCGCGAAGCTCCGCACGGCACCATCCGACACGCCAGACATCGCGGCGAGCACCTGGATTGGGATAAGCGGACGAAGCACCGCTAGCCCAGCGCATATGCGATCGACTTGGGACGCCTCGACCGCGCCAGCCTCGTCACGCAACCGCGCGACCGCTCCCTCTAACAGTTCGCCAATCGCGGCCTCTACGGTGGTAGGCTGCGGTCCGAGCCGCGCGAGCATGCGGGGGAGCGAAAGTTCGCGTGACAGCGCGAGCGCCTGGACGCGCGGATTGTGCGAACTCAGATGCGCGAATTCGGCCACGTCGGCAGAGCTGGCCTCGGGGTGCCGGCTCCTCAGATGCCGCGCGCTCTCCTCGAGGGTGAACGGGCGGAGTCGAATGTCGCAAGTTCCGGCGGGCGGGTTGAGAAGATGCCTCCGATGGCTGCGGCAGGTGGCCACTAGCCGAACGCCTTCGGGCAGAGGGACGCGCAGAAGGTCGCGAATGAAGGCGGCGACCTCCTTTTGTTCCTCAGCCGCCATTTGTGCGTTGTCGGCGGCGTCGATGACTATGCAAAGAAGGGCGTCCGGCGTGGCCGCTCGCAGGTGCCGGACCGCTTGTTCTAGGCGATACAAAAAGGCGCGTGTGTACGCCTTCGCGTCGGCGTGAACGGTTGGGATCAGGGGATGACAGTAGCCTCTGGCCGCCAGCTCGTTGGCGATCTGCACCAGCGCGTCCTTGTGACGATGCCGTGCATGTACGACGCTCCGGTACAGGCCGTTGCCGAAGCAATCGTATAGAATCGCGTACGAACCCGCTTCCATCTCGTCGGCAAGGCGCGAAGCCAGCACCGATTTCCCGACGCCGCCGTCAGCGTGGATGATGATCGGCCCGGACGCGTTGCGGATCTCCGCGCGGATCGCGGGCTCCTGTTCCCGAGGGATGGCGTCGGCGGCCGCAGGTATCAGGCGTGGAGCTGGCAGGAGAGTGTCTTCGTCTGCCTTCAGCGCCCTCAGCACGTCGTGGCGTGTAATACGCGGGTTGGTCTCGAACTCGGTTGTCGCCTTACGTGTGACCAGCTCTTTGAGCTGCACGGGTGCGTCCACATCGGCGTCCGGCAGGTACCCGGTTAGCTCTTGCTGAAGCAGGTTCCGCTGGACCCACAGATCGTCCTCGCCGCCGTGGATGGAAAGAAGCGCGAAGAAGGGTTGCATCTCCTCTTGCTCCAGCTCTGTGTATTGGACGAGCTTCTTCGCCGTCGTCGCCCGCCGGGGCTTCCGGCCTGCTGACAAGTCTTGGAGGCTCTCCAAAACGTCGAGAGTGATCGGACGATTTGTCGTAAAACCGAACCGGAGCCGCCCTGCGAGCACGTCTTTCGGGTATTGTCTCCGGAGCTCCTTGTAGCGCTCGGCGAAACCCCGGATCGTCTTCTCGAGCCCGCTGGGCGGCCACGGAACCGACGACTGCAGTGTCGAATGCTTTAGCTGCCGATAGTGCACTTGTCTGGCGTGCCCGAAGATCTCACTGCCATAGTATAGTCCAACGTCAATCAACTCCTCGCCGTGGAGCGTTCCGGCGGTCTCCAGAGGTGAAGCGCCCTCGACCGTCACCGCAATGAGGTCGGAGCCGCCAGGGAGCAATCTTAGACATTGCCGCGCGGCCCACATGTAGTGGAACTGGTCCCCATCGCGGCTCGCGCGGACCAAATCTGATCCAGTCATCACCGCCCCGATCCAGCTCTGTGCCACATAGCAGATTCAGCCTTGAGTTGAAGGTGGCACCCGGCATTTGGGACGAGCGTCCTGGCAGGGGTGCGTGCGCCAGAATGAGAGGAGCGGTTCGGCCGGCTGCTGTAGGAGAACGACGTGGTCTGCACGCCTGAACGGCGGTTTCTGCCGCGATACCGCGGGGCTGAGGACAGGCTTGTCGAAGGTGGGCTAAGGTCAGCTGCGGACGCGCTGGATTTAGATTCCAGTGCCCGCCTGCAAGCGGCCACTCTGAAGGGCAGCTATGAGTCAGGTCGAGCCATCGCTTTGGGCTAGCGCGGCCTGAAGCAAGGCGGCCATCAGCTTTGAGCGATCGGGCCCCCGGCGCTCCGCCTCCGCGTCGAGACGCGCCAGCAGCTGGCGCGCCTCCGCCTTGACCGCGTGCTCCTGGAGATGCTCGCTCCCCGTCCGCCGTTCTAGGCGGCGTCGGCGGCCGGTGTGGACGGACCAGCGGGCTTGCTGACGTCGCCGGAGCCGTCGAGCGGCGCGTTATCGTTCATGTCTTTCGACGCCTGGTCGATTGGAGCGGTGGCCGAAGCCCCAGTCGCTAGGGAGGGGGTGGGCGCTTCCGCCGCGTCTGTCGCTTGGGCGGCGAGCTTGCCCGCTCTGGGCAGGACACGGCTTCGGACAGGCGCGCGCCCTCGGCCAATTTCCGGGCGTAGCCGTCCAGCCACGCTTGCAGTCGCTCGACGGCTGCGGCCGGGATCTGGTGGCGGGCCCGCCCGCCATCACGCTGGACCTCGACGAAGCCGGCCGCCACCAGCTCTTTGAGGCCCCGCGAGATGGTCGGCTGCGACACGCCGCAGCGGGCGACCAGGTCGGCCTGCGTGGCCCCCGTCGTGGTCACGAGCTGTTTCAGGAGCCGCCGGCGATCTGCGGGCGCCAGCGCGCCCGACGCCTGCATCCGCTCCGCGTCGGTCAAAGCGGGCGGTGGCGGGTCTGACGCAGGACCAGCGATAGTCTTCGCCCAGCACCGAGCCGCCTCGACGCCGTCGGTGGTCAGCGTCGTCTTCATCCACCCATTGTTGCGCCGCTTGGCGACGATCCCGCCTGACCGGAGCTCGTCCGTGCGGCGGCTCACCTTGTCGCGCGTCCACTTCAGCTCCAGGGCGAGCGCCGCGCCGGTGACATGGCCTTTGTAGATCGCGCTGGCGACCTTGCCCGTCTCCGCGCGGCTCCACGCATCGAAGAAGCCGTCGAGGAGGCGGTCCTCCGCCGTCGGCCGAGGTCGGCGCCGCAGGCTCGCACGCGTCTTCGCCATGACCCTTTGTACCAGCAGGAGAGGCGATTCGCTTTGGGAGCGCAGGTCACCCGCCGTCAGCCTCCCAGGCGCGCGAGCCGGGCGTCGCGGAAGCGGCGGTGATCGACCTCGGCCGTCTCCGCAGCCGCGATCAGGAGGCTGAGGCTCTTCTCCACCCCGGCCAGGACGGACGGGTCCGCCACATACCGTCGCAGCGGGGTGAGGTTGCGGATCCCCACTAGTCCGACGTCGACAAGCTGTTTCAGCCCCCGCGAGGCGAGGCCCTGAGATAGGCGGCAGTCCGCCGTTGCGGCGTCCTGCGTGTTGGGCCCGCCCCGGCCCATGCACTCCAGCATGTCGCGGCGGCCCTGGTTGCGCAGCGCGCCCGCGAGCGCGATCCAGCGCGCTTCCGAGATCTCCTCGATCTCCTGCAGCGGCGGCAGGGCGCGACTGGCGCTCAGGCGGAAGAGCCACAGAGCCGCGGCGCGCAGCGTCGCGGTGGTCCGGCGGAACTCCACCCGGCGGCCGACCCGCTCCGCCGTCACCAAGCCGGCCCGCTCCAAGAGCTTCAGCTGCTTGGCGGCTTCGTCGCGCGTCCAATCGAGCTCCGCGGCGAGCGGTGCTGCGGTGCACCGCAGGTAAGACACGGTCCCCAGGAGCCGCAGCCGTTCCGCGTCGGCCAGGGCGGCGAACAGCCTGTCGAACTCCGGCTGGAGCCGCAGCCGCGTGACCCCGATCGCGTTGTCAGCCCTAGAGCGGCGAGGGCGACGAGGCGAGCGGGTCATGCCGGATCCGCCAATTGCAGGCACCCGAGTGGTTCCGTGACCGAGCAAATTGGTGCGTTGAGACTGGAAACTGGCGTATCACACAAGGCGCTCACATCGGTGCCCAAACCGCCGAAGGTGTCGTTGATCAAGGACACCTGCGACACCCGAGCGGACACCTTGGCCACCACGCGCGGGGACACCGCCACCTCGACGGCATGCGCAGGTCGATCAGACCGCACAATTCCGTAGCCGGCACAGTCGCATGGCGGCTATTCACATAGACCCAAGTCACCGCCGATAAGCCGTGGCTTGCATTCGCCGTGCCGCACTCGTTGAGCACGCGCTTAGAGCGAACTCCCCCTAACTCGCCGCCGCTCTCGTCGGTGGACACCTTCATGCCGCGGCGGTCGGACGTAAATGCAGCCAGAACAACGGACTGGCGCGCTCCCGCGTAAGTCCGGTCGGTCCATCCGCCGCTGTGACACCCTGGGGCGACGTCGGGTCGCACGTCG
Organism: uncultured Caulobacteraceae bacterium; assembly: GCA_964242255.1. Lineage (GTDB taxonomy): Bacteria > Pseudomonadota > Alphaproteobacteria > Caulobacterales > Caulobacteraceae > JASLDZ01. The sequence continues at coordinate 45,248 of CAXTCO010000003.1, forward strand.
AACGGCTCCGGCTTCGACGTGACCCGAGGCTGGCGACGGGAGCCGGAAATTTCCGCCCGAGCCGCGCACTAGGCGACTTGCGAATATCCGTTGAGCCGGTGCGCGGACGCTGTTGAACGCCCCGTGACACCCGTCACCACCGGGACACCGCCCCCGTGCTTGGGCTCGACCGCCAGCGTTCGGCTTGACAGAGCCACTCTGCTCGCGAGCGGCCAGGCCCCACGGCACGGGCGCGACAGGCTGGATGGAACAGAAAACGCGACAGGATCAGGCGCCTAGCCGCCGCTGAGTCGATCCATGTGACCGAGGAGTCGATTCGAGTGACGGCCGACAGTGACGGCCGACAAGGACCGGGATTGCTGGAGCGGGCAGCGGGAATCGAACCCGCACGAGCAGCTTGGGAAGCTGCCAGGCTACCACTACATCATGCCCGCGGCGCCGGGGCTCGTCCTATAGGGCGCGGCGCCGGCTGTCACGCGGAGCGGTGCGGGGCGGTTGCGTCCGGCGGGTGCGGCGTGGGAAGCGGCGCGTCATGCCTCCGCTCCAACACCCTGCGCTCTCCGACGTGCGCCGCGCCTGGAAGGCGCTGCCGCTGCCCTACGGCGCGCGCCGGGCGCTCATGTCACGCGTCTACGCCGGGCTGGAGTGGCTGCATCTCGCGCGCACGCGGCCGCGGCAGGCGTGGCGCCGCAGGCCCCGCCTGCGGCGCGTCGGCCCTTCGCCGCGCATCCTCTATCGGCCGGACGTGCGGACGCTGGAGCCCGGCGGCGTTCTGCTCTCCGGCTTCCTCTCGGCGCACATGGGCATCGGCCGCAGCGGGCGCATGGGCGCTGCGGCGCTGCGGCGCGGCGGCGTCCCCCTGCGGCTGCACGACCTCGACCGCGACCGGCCCGGCCACACCCTGGCGGACGCGCCGCCCGGCGGCGTGTGGTTCGCCTTCTGCAACCCGCCCGAAGCCGTGCACTTCATGCAGCACGCCGCCCACCCCCAGGTGTTCGAGCGCCGCTACCGCATCGGCTTCTGGGCGTGGGAGCTGGCTGAGCTGCCGCCCGACTGGAAGGAGGCGCTGCCCCTGTTCCACGAGGTGTGGGCCGGCAGCCCCTTCGTCGCCGAGGCGATCGCCCGGGCGGCGCAGGGCACGGACGTGAAGGTCCGCATGATCCCCTATCCCCTGCCGGACATGACCGGCGCCCGGGCGGACCGGGAGCGCTTCGGCTGGCGCGCGGGCGAGCTGGCGGTGCTGTGCATGTTCGACGTGAACTCGACGGCCGCGCGCAAGAACCCCATGGGCGCGGTGGACGCCTTCCAGCGCGCCTTCCGCCCGGACGACGCCTCCGTGCGGCTGATCGTCAAGGCCAACGCCAAGGGGGGCGACCCGGCGCGGGTCCCGGCCGAGCTGCGGGAGCGGATCGCCGGCTGGCCCAACGTCACGCTCCTGATCGCCGAGCTCTCCGACGCCGACGCCGACAACCTGCTGGCGAGCGCCGACGTCTTCGTCTCGCTGCACCGGTCGGAGGGATTCGGCCTGTCCATCGCGCAGAGCATGGTGTTGGGGCGCGCGGTGATCGCCACCGCCTTCTCCGGCAACGCCGACTTCCAGAAGGGCGGCGTGGTCGAGACGCCCTACGAGCTGGTCGCCGCGCGGGACCCGAGCGGCCGCTACGAGGTGGCGGGGGCGGTGTGGGCCGAGCCCGACCTCGACTTCGCCGCCGACGCCCTGCGCCGCTTCGCCGACGACCGGGCGAGCGTGGAGGCTTGGGGCGCCCGCGGGCGCGAGGTGATCGGCCAGCGCCTGCCGCGCGTCTACCCGCCGGGCGACTTCGCACCGTGGATCCGGGACGCGGCCGCGTCCGCGTCGAAGCGCTAGGCGGGCAGCAGCTGCTGCAGCGACTCCGCCACGCGGGCGACGGCGGGGTCGTCGCGCGCCACGCCCAGCTCGGCCAACTGCGCGCCGAGGACGCGGCCTGTCCCCAGCAGGGGCGCGGCCGCCGCCGTCGCCTCCATCAGCGGCGCCAGCACCGCCAGGTAGGCGTCCAGGGTGAAGCGCGCCTCCGCATAGGCCCGGCCGCGGGCGCCCAGGGCGCGGCGGCCCGGCTCGTCGGCGGCGAGGCGCTCCAGGGCGGCCGTGAGCGGGAAGGCCGGCACGTCGGCGGGCAGCTTGACCACGACGTCGTCGGGCAGGTCGGCGTAGCAGCCGGCGTCGGCCACCAGCGTCGGCCGGCCGGCGAGCAGCGCCTCCACCACGGAGCCGGAGGCGCCCTCCAGCACGGGGCTGCGCAGGCAGGCGATCACGTCGGCGTCGGCCAGGGCGCGGTCGACCTCCAGGTCGCTCGCCGGGCCTTCGATCCGCAGGTCGGGGAAGCCGACGCGCGCGGCCAGGGCCTCCAGCCGGGCGCGCTCCTCGGCCGTGACCGGCCCCACGAGCCGGTAGGATGCGCGGGTCCGCAGGGAAGGCGAGGCCGCCAGGGCCTCGATCACGCGGTCGGCGCACTTGTTCGGGTTCACCAGGCCCACGGTGAGCACCGTCAGCCGGTCGCCCGTGCGCGCCGGCAGGGGCGGCGTCCCGCGGGAGGCGACCGGCAGGCCGGCCACGTCCACCGGCCCGGCGCAGCTCGCAAGCAGGCGCGGCGCGTAGAAGTGCGAGTGCGCCAGGCAGCCGCCGGCCCGGCGCGCCACCCACTCGGTCATGGGCAGGAGGGCCGCCTCCTCCGCCAGGGACAACTCGCCCCGCTCCCGGCGGCGCAGGGGCTCCAGGGCGAGGGGGCCGTAGGTCGCCAGCGTCTCCGCCTCGCGCAGGTGCGGCTGCGAGCCGTTCCACCAGATCCAGCCGTTGAACAGGTTGGCGAGGTAGGCGTCGTGAACGACCGCCAGGCACGGCGCGCTCGTCAGCAGCGGGAACACGCCCGCGTGGTTCATGAAGTGGTCGCCCACGTTGACCACCACGTGGTC
>CAXTCO010000004.1:0-47197 GCA_964242255.1 uncultured Caulobacteraceae bacterium
ACGGCGGCATGGACGAGCCCGAGCTGAAGATCATCGACGTGTTCATCTGCAAGCTGCGCAAGAAGCTGGCCAACGCCACCGGCATGGCCGCCCCCATCGAGACGGTGTGGGGCCGAGGCTACGTCCTGCGCGACCCCTCGGGCGAGACGGCCGTCACCGCCGCGTGACTCACCGCACGCCGCAGTTGTTGGCGGCGGCGATGCAACCGATACTCGACACGATTCGAGGCGGGGCGGAGTGATGCGCAAGCTGGCGGCGACCCTTCTGGGCGGGGCCTACCTGTTCGCCGCCTGCGCGCTCGCCGCGCTGTTCTGGGTGCGCGGCGCCGGCTGGGGCGCGGGTGCGGCCGTGCTGGTGGGCAGCCTCGCCCTGTTCACAGCCCTGCACGCCGTGATCGGCCGCGTCCTCGACCTCTCCGGCCTGCGCTCCGAACTGGCCGCCATCCGCGACGCCCACCGCATCCTGGCCGACCACCTGGAGGAGACGGAGGGCGCGTTGGAGGAGCTCGCCTCCCAGCTGCAGTTCGAGGCGCTCGGCAAGACCGCCGTCCTCACCTCCGAGGTGCGCATGCTGGAGGACCTGGTCTCGCGCATGGGCGAGGACCTGGGCGCGCGCCTCGCCGAGCAGGCGTCGGCCCCCGCGGCGGCCACGCCCGCCGCCCGCCAGGACTCCGCCCGCATCCAAGTGATCCGCGACGCCCTGCTGGAGAACCGGGTCGACCTCTACTTCCAGCCGGTGGTCAGCCTGCCCCAGCGCCGCACGGCCTACTACGAGAGCTTCACGCGCCTGCGCGACGCCACCGGCCGCGTGATAATGCCGGCCGAGTACCTGCAGGTCGCCGAGCCCGAGGGCCTGATCAGCGCCATCGACAACCTGCTCTTGTTCCGCTGCGTGCAGATCGTGCGCCGGCTCGGCAAGGGCGACCGGCGGGTGGGCGTGTTCTGCAACATCAGCCCCGCCAGCCTCGCCGACGACCGCTTCTTCCCGCAGTTCCTCGACTTCATGTCTGACAACCGCGACCTCGCGGGCGCCCTTATCTTCGAGCTGGGTCAGTCCGCGTTTCGCGAGCGCACGGCCGTGCAGGCGCGCAACATGGCGCGGTTGGCCGACCTCGGCTTCCGCTTCTCCCTCGACAAGATGGCCGACCTGAAGCTCGACCTGCCCGACATGGAGCGCGCCGAGGTGCGCTACGTGAAGGTGTCCGCTCCCGTGCTGCTGGAGGAGCTGGCGGGCGAGGAGGCGCTGTTCGCCCCCGACGGGCCCCGCGGCGGCCGGCGGGACGTGGCGGCGGCCGACTACGCCGCCCTGCTGCGCCGCCACGGCGTGGAACTGGTGGCCGAGAAGGTGGAGGCCGAGCGCCAGGTCATCAACGTGCTGGAGCTCGACATCGCCCTGGGCCAGGGCAACCTGTTCGGCGAGCCCCGCCCGATCCGCGACGAGGTCCTGGCCGAGACCACGCCCCCGCCCGAGTTCGTCCGCGCGCCCCTCCGCCGTGCGGGCTGACCGCGGCGCTCCGGCGCGGAGGGGCTCGGCGCAGGGCGGCCCGGGTCTGAACGATGGGGGAAGCCTCTGATGGCGAGCGCCGTCCACCTCGCCGTCCTGCTCGTGTCCGCGGCCGTCGCGGTGACGGGCGGTGGACCGGCGTCCGCCCCCGCGACCGCCACGTCGGCCCAACCCGCCAAGCAAAGCTTCCCGCTCTACCTGTCGGCGGATCGCGCGCTCGTCATGATGCGTGTGGGGGAGCACGCACCGTTCCCCGTCGTCTTCGACACGGGGACGAGCGGAAACCTCCTGGACCTGTCCTTGGCCGACAAGCTGGGCCTGCCCGACACCGGACGGAGCGACGCGAAGGACGGCCAGGGGAACGCCGTGCCCGGTCACCAGACGCGCCTCAGCGGTGCGAGCATCGGCGGCGTCGCGCTTCCCGCAGGCGACGCCACGGCGGCGCCCTACGACCTGCCGGACGAGGTGGGCGTCGTCGGTCCCAACAGTTTCACCGGCCGCTTCGTCGAAGTCGACCCGGCGAAGGGCGTGGTCACGCTGCTCGGCAGGACGGAGGCGAACACGCCCCGATGCGCCGCCTTCACCTACTCCAACGCCTTCTCCTTCGACAACAGCGAGAGCGACACGCTGCCGGCCGCCGTGCTGGACATAGCCGGGCTGAGCCTCGTCGCAGAGGTCGACACCGGCAACAACGCGGGCGTCATCCTGCCGACGTCCTACATCCCGCGCCTGACCTTCGAGACGAAGCCCGTGCCGGTCGGCGACATGCAATCAGCCGCCGGACGTGAGCCGGTGCTCAAGGGGCGCCTTGCGACCGACGTCTCTGTCGCGGGGGTCGTCCTCCGACATCCCGACGTCCTCTTCGCGGCGGCTCACAAGCCCAACGTCGGACTGGCCGTCCTGCGCCGGTTCACGATGGTCTTCGATCCTGCAGGTCAGCGCGACTGGCTCATCCCCGCCGGGTCCGATGCGGTCACCTGCAAGCCGACCGGACAGGCGGGGGAAGAGACGCCGTCGAGCGCAAAGCCGCTCGCGCAGGGGTGAGCGGCCCCGGGCCCCGCCTGGCGTTCGGACCGGTTCAGACGCCTTCGACCTGAGGCGGTCGTCGAGTGGTCGATCGCCGACTTCAACGTCGCCTGTGTGCTCTCGCCTTCCCGGCGGTCGACTCTTCAGATCGAGCGTCACCAGCCCACGGCGGGCTGGTTGCGGCGTTGCTACGGTCGCCCGGCCGCAAAGGCGGTGCGTGAAAGGTTGGCCGCACAGTAGGGAGACAGCGATAGGTCAGCCGACCTCGTCAAGAGCCGCTCAGGGTCGAGAACCGTCGTCGACGCCGCTCCGGGAAGGGCGCCTCAGCCCCCGCCTTCTGGAGCGTCTCCGATCCCTGTTGCTGGTCCCTGTTGCTGGCGAGTGTGAGCCTGAGCCGCTCTCCTGGAGACCGGACGACCCCTCACGCGCGGACGACTGAGCGCGGTTGCTGAACGGGGGATGTTGCGACATCAGGGTTTCGCGTCTGCGTTCTCCGTCGGTGCGCCTTTCAGGTAGTGGGCCAGCCAAGCGTCCACCTCGCTGTAGAAGTGGCGGCTGTCTTCGGGCTTGGTGATCCAGTGCCAGGCGTCGGGCCAGACCAACAGGCGGCTCGGCGTCTGCTGGCGCTGCAGCACGCTCCAGGCCTCGAGGGTGTTGCCGAGAGGCACGCGGAAGTCGCGCTCGCCGACGCTGAGCAGGATGGGGGTCTTCCAGTCGGCGCCGTAGGTGATGGGGCTCTGCGTGCGCCATACGGGGTCGCCGCTCCAGGGCGGCCCGCCGTTGGTGAGCTCACGGCCGTAGATGCCGTCGCTTGTGCCCCATTGCGTCAGCAGGTCCACCTCGCCGGCGTGGCTTATCAGGCAGCGGTAGCGGGTGGTGGTCGCCTCCAGCCAGTAGGTCAGGTGGCCGCCGTAGCTTGCGCCTCCGGCGCACACGCGGGAGCCGTCGATGTACGGGTGGCGCTTCAGCGCCTCGTCCACGGCTTGGTTGATCTCGTCGCCGGGCGTTTTCAGCGGATCGAGCTTGATGGCTTGCGCGAAGCTCTCGCCGTAGCCGGTGGAGCCCGTATAGTCCGTCATGATCAGCACGTACCCGCCCGCCGCCAGCAGGTGGTAGTTCCAGCGCAGGCCCATCTGGTCAGGGTTGCTGCTGGCCGCGCCGCCGTGGATGAAGACGAAGGCGGGGTATTTCTTGGCGGGGTCGAAGCCGGGCGGCAGGATCACCATGGTGTGGATCTTGCGGCCCCGCGTGCTGGTGAACCAGAAATGCTCCGGCGGCCGCCAGTCGATCGATCTCGCCAGCTCGACGTCGACGTTGGTGAGGTTGGTCTGTGCATGCGTGACGGGGTCGATCCTGACGATCTCGGCCGGGCTGACGGAGCTGCCGTACTGCGCCAGCAACACCGTCTTCGCAGCCTTGGACGGGATCGACAAAGCCGTGTAGCCGCCGACCTCCGCCTGCGTCAGCGGCTTGGGCGCGCCACCTGCGGCGGGCACGCTGTAGATCGGCTCTCGCCCCGCGGCGTCCACCAGCATGAAGACGGTGCGGCTGTCGGGAGAAAGCGCGTAGCGCGACACCAGCCCGTCGAACCCGGGCGCCACCTCCGCGACCGCGCCCCCCTGCGGCCAGCTCACGCGGGACAGGCGCGGCAGGTGGTAGACTTCGCCGTCCTGCACGACGCGCTTGAAGAAGAGGGTGCGGCCGTCGGGGCTGAACTGCGCCTCGTCGATCTCGCCGCCGGCGTCCGTGACGCGCCGCGGCTCGCCGCCGCCCGCCGCCGGGACGCGGTAAAGGTGCTGACCGACGTTGGCGAAGGCGGCGTTCCATCGTTCGGTGGTGGCTGTGAACACGATCTCGCGCCCGTCCGGGCTCCAGATCGGCGACAGGGAGATGGAGGTTTCGCCTTCGACGCCCGAGAAGCCGGCCGTCTTGGCCAGGGCGGTGGCGGAAAGGATGTCGTGCGGCTTCGATCCGGGCTCCAGGTCCTGGACCATCACCGTGGGCTGCCGCTCGTCCAGCCACTCGTTCCAGTAGCGGATGGGGAAGTGCTGATAGGTGCGCACGTTGTATTTGCGCGCCTTGACGGCGGCGGCGGCGGCCTTGTTCGCGTCGTCGTCGAGGGCGGCGGGGTAGACCTGGCTCTCGAACAGCACGGAGCGCCCGTCCGGGCTGAAACGGGGGTTGGACGCCCCGGTGGAGACGTCCGTCACGCGCCGCGCTTCGCCTCCGGCGGCGAGGTCGAGCACGTAGACCTGCTCGACCGCGTCACCTTCCCGCTTGGTGGTGAAGGCGACCCTTCGGCTGTCGTCCGACCAGACCGCGCCGTTCTCCGGCGCGCGGCTGGACGTGATGCGGTGCGGCGGCGCCGAGCCGTCGGCGGGCGCAAGCCACAGGTCGCTGACGGCCTTGTCCGGGTCGTAGGCCGGCTCGGTGAGCTGGTAGAGCGCCCAGCGTCCGTCCGGGCTCGCGACCGGCGCGCCGACGCGCTTCATCGTCCACAGCGTCTCGTGGGTGAGCGGTCGCAACCTCGGCGCCTCCGGCCGTGCGGGCGAGGCCGCCGCCGCCGTTGCGCCCAGGACGGCGAGGAGGACGGCGAGAGGTCGACGCATCATGGGGCTCCCGTGCTGTTCCCCGTGGATTTACCGCAGCTCACGGCGATGAACAGGAACTTCGCAGGACGAGCGGCGGCCGTTCGCGGCCGGAGCCTCAAGGCCGAACAGCGTCACGCGCCGGCCACGCCGCGGCCCACGAGCTTGTGCGGATCGACGACGTCGTCGAACGTCTTCGCGTCGACCTTGCCGGACTTCAGGGCGGCCTCGCGCAGCGTGGAGCCGTCGGCGCTCGCCGCCTCCGCGATGTGCGCGGCGTCGTCGTAGCCGATCACCGGCGACAAGGCGGTGACAAGCATCAGCGACTCGCCCACCGTCTTGTCGATCCTTTCGCGGTTCAGCTCCGTGCCTTCGATGGAGAAGGTGCGCATCTTGTCGCACATGTCGCCGATGATGCGGATCGAGTGAAGTGCGTTGTTTATGATGACCGGCCGCATGGCGTTGAGCTCGAAGTTGCCCTGGCTGCCGGCGAAAGCGACGGCGTTGTCTTCACCGATCACCTGTATGCACACCATCACCATGGCCTCGCACTGGGTGGGGTTGACCTTGCCGGGCATGATGGACGAGCCTGGCTCGTTGGAGGGCAGGAGCAGTTCGCCCAGGCCGCAGCGGGGGCCGGACGCCAGCCAGCGCATGTCGTTGGCCACCTTCATCAAGGCCACGGCCACGCCGCGCACGGCCGCCATGGCCGCCACCATGGCGTCGAGCGAGCCCTGCGCCGCGAACTTGTTCGGGGCGCTCACGAACGGCTTGCCTGTCAGGCCCGCGATCTCCTCGGCGATGTCGCGGGAGAAGCCCTCCGGCGCGTTCAACCCCGTGCCCACCGCCGTGCCGCCGCAGGCCAGGCGCGCGAGGGGGGCGAGGGAGCGCTTGACCCCTTCCATGGCGTCGCGGACCTGCGCGGCGTAACCCGACCACTCCTGGCCGACCGTCAGCGGCACGGCGTCCTGCAGGTGGGTGCGACCGGTCTTGACCACGTCCATCCACCGGTTCGCCTTGTCTTCGATCGCCGTCGCGAACCGGTCGAGGGCCGGCAGCATGTGATCGTCGAGGGCGATCGTCGTCGCGATGTGCATGGCCGTGGGGAAGCTGTCGTTGGACGACTGCCCCAGGTTGACGTGGTCGTTGGGATGGACCGGCGCCTGGCTGCCGAGCTCACCGCCCAACAGCTGGATCGCACGATTGGAGATCACCTCGTTGACGTTCATGTTGGACTGGGTGCCGCTGCCCGTCTGCCACACGAACAACGGGAAGTCGGCGTCCAGCTTGCCGGTGATCACCTCGTCGGCCGCACGGGTGATGGCGTCGGCGCGCCACGGCGCCAGCCGCCCCGCCCGCGCGTTCACGATCGCCGCCGCCTTCTTCACGAAGCCGTAGGCGTGGTAGACGGCTTTCGGCATGTGGTCGTCGCCGATCGAGAAGTGCTGCAACGACCTCTGCGTCTGCGCGCCCCAGTAGCGGTCGGCCGGCACCATCACCTTGCCCATGGAGTCGAACTCTTCGCGCCGCCCCTGCGCGTCGATGCCGATCGGGACGTCTCGCATCTGCGGCGGATCTTGAGTGTGAGTCTTGTCAGACATGTCTGAGACCCTCCTTCGCCGATGGATCAATACGACGGGGTGTAGATCATGCCTTCGAGCCAGGCGCGGATGTCGTCCGGCCGGTCCACGGTCGCGAGCCCGCGGTCGAAGATGTGCTCGGCCGTGCGCGCGGCCGTGGTGATCTCCGTCTGCAGGATGTCGCTCTGCCGGGGGAACAGCATCCCCTTGTCGCGGGACGCCTGATCGACTTGGTCGGCGGACCCCTTGGCCGCGGCGATCCACATCTTGTCGTCGATGCGCTTCGGCTTCGTCGCGTAGATCGCCAAGCCGAAGGCCGGGAAGATGTAGAAGTTGTTCGCCTGGCCCGGGTGGAAGGCGGCGCCGTCGATCGTCACGTCGGGAAACTGCACGCCGGCCGCGAACAGCGCCTTGCCGCCCGTCCACGAGTAGGCCTGCTCGGGGGTGCACTCGGCCTTGTCCGTGGGGTTGGATAGCGGGAAGATGATCGGCCGGTCGGTGTTCGCCGCGACCGCCTTGACGACGGCTTCGGTGAACAGGCCATGCGTCGTGCTGACCCCGATCAACACGGTCGGCTTGAACGACGTCGCCGCCTCGGCGAGGTCCTTCGTCGCGGGCAGGTCCTGCACATAGGCCTTCTGCGATGGGCTGAGATCGGTGCGCGAGGCGTCCAGCAGGCCGTTCACGTCGTACATGGCGATGCGTGCACGGGCGTCGGCCTCGCTCAAGCCCTCGCCCGCCATGGCTTCGACGATCATGTCGGCGATGCCGACGCCCGCGGAGCCCGCCCCCGCGAAGAGGATCTTCTGCTGCGACAGCGGCTCCCCCTTGATCTGCAGCGCGGTCGTCAGCCCTGCGATGGTGACGGACGCCGTTCCCTGGATGTCGTCGTTGAGGACCAGGTACTTGTCCTTGTAGCGCGCGAGGAGCCGGATCGCGTCCGTTCCTTTCCAGTCCTCAAAGTGGATGCACACGCCCGGGAAGACGCGGTTGGCGGCCTCCATGAACTCGTCCACCAGCGCGTCCAGCGCGTCGTCCGACGGCGGCTCGTCGCGAAGGCCGGTGTAGAGCGGGTCGGCCCGGCGCTCCGCGCTGGTCGTGCCGATGTCCAGATGGATCGGCAGCAGGCAGTCGGGCGGCACGCCGGCGCAGGCCGTGTAGAGCTGCAGCTTGCCGACGGGTATCGGCGCGCCGTCGGCCCCGATGTCGCCCAGGCCCAGGATGCGGCCGCCGCTCGAGATGCAGATGAAGCGCACGTCCTTGACGGGCCAGTGCGACAGCACCTCGGCAAGGCGCCCGGCCATCCGCTTGCTCAGGTACATGCCCTGCGGCCGGCGGTAGATATGGCCGTAGGTGAGGCACGCGTCGGCGATCGTCGGATCGTAGACGATGGGCACGAACCGCGCAGGATCGCTCATCAGCACATGGTAGAACAGTGTCTCGTTGCGATCGCACAGGTCCTGCAGGTAGATGTATCGCTCCAGATCGTTCGGCTTGGCCGCCAGATGGCCCATGACCCGCTCGGTTTGAGCGGCGATATCGTCGACGCCTTCGGGCAGAAGGCCCTCCAGCTTCAAGCTCCTCCGTTCCTCCTCGGTGAACGCGGTTCCCTTGTTGCGGATCGGATTTTCGAGGACCGACAGGCCTGACATCTCGCTCATGGACCGCAATCCTCCTTCAAAGCGGCCGCCGGAGTCCCCGTGGGCGCTATCCAGCATCCAACCGAGAACCTGCAATATATGTTCCTTACTGTAACGTGATAACTCTTCGTCGTAGGATCCGCCGGCTCCGTGCGAAGGCGGCGCCCCGTAGGCGCCCGGCCGCCGGCCCTCCCGCCGGGCGGGAGGCGGGACGGGTCACACGTCGGCGAGGCCGAGCACAGGAGCGGTGCGGGCGCGCGTCTCGCGGCACGCGACCGCGTCCGTCGTCAGGTCGACGCCCCAGGTCGGGATCATCTCCTTGAGCGTCGGCAGCCAGGCGTCGTCCGTCAGCTTGGCGGCGAAGCAGCGCTTGAGCACCTCCGAAGCCACCCAGGCGGCGGTGGAGGCGCCGGGCGAGGCGCCCATCAGCGCCATGAAGCTGCCGTCGGCCGAGCCGACCAGCTCCGTGCCGAACTGCAGCGCGCCGCCGCCCCGCCCGTCGGGCCTGATCACCTGCACGCGCTGGCCGGCGACCGCCGCCTTCCAATCCTTCTCGTCGGCGTCCGGGTAGAGGGTCCGCAGCGTCTCGAAGCGGCCCTTCTCCGACAGCACCACCTGGTCGGCCAGGTACGCCTCCAGCTTGAAGCCGTGCGCCGCCACGTCCAGCAGCGGAACGATGTTGCCGATCCGCACCGACGCGATCAGGTCGAGCAGCGAGCCTTCCTTCAGGAACTTGGGGCTGAATCCGGCGTAGGGGCCGAACAGAACCGAGCGCCGGTCGTCCACGACCCGCATGTCGAGGTGGGGCACGGACATGGGCGGCGAGCCGTGGGCCGCCTTGCTGTAGACCTTGACCTTGTGCTTCGCGACGACCTCCGGATCGTCGCACCGCAGCCAGACCCCGCTGATCGGGAAGCCTCCGTAGCCCTTTCCCTCCGGGATGCCGCTCTTCTCCAGCAGAAGGAGCGAGGCCCCGCCCGCGCCCACGAACACGAAGCGGGCCCGCACCGTCTCCCCGCGGCCGCCCTCCCCGTGCGCCCGCGTCCGGAGCGACCACAGGCCGTCGGCGTCGCGCGTCACGTCGTGGACCTCGGTGTCGTACCAGCTCTCGAAGCCCCCCTCGGCGCCAAGGGCCTGAGCCAGGAGGCGGGTGAGCGCGCCGTAGTCCACGTCGGAGCCCGTCACCATGCGCGTGCAGGCGACCGGATCGGCCGGATCGCGCCCGGCCATGACCAGCGGCGCCCAGCTGGCGATGACGGCCGGGTCCTCACTGTACTCCATGCCCGCGAAGCAGTGGTGCGCCGACATGGCGGCGTGCCGCGCCTTCAGGAAGGCCACGTTCTCGACGCCGGTCACGAAGGCGCAGTGAGGGCAGGGCAGGATGAAGCGCGCCGGCTCCGGGACCACGCCCTTGCGGACCAGGAAGGCCCACAGCTGGCGCGACAGGTCGAACTCGACATTGACCTCCAGCGCCTTGGAGATGTCGACGCCGCCGTCCGCCGTCGGCGGCGTGTAGTTCATCTCGCAGTTGGCCGCGTGGCCGGTGCCGGCGTTGTTCCAGCCGTCGGAGCTCTCCAGGCCGGCCTCGTGCAGCCGCTCGATCATCAGCATGGACAGGCCGGGGTCCAGCGTCTTGAGGACCGTGGCCAGGGTCGTGCTCATCACGCCCGCGCCGACGCAGACCGCGTCGTAGACGGGGAGGGCGGCGGCGCTCACGCCGTCGTCTCCGCGGCGACGAAGGGCACGGCGGCCAGATCGTGGATGTTGATGTAGGCGCGCCGCCAGGGCTGGTCGTCCAGCAGCGTCCACGCGTGGCCCGTGCCCGTGTCGTCCTCGGCGAAGAGCACGTCCCCGGGGTGGATGACGAAGCTGCGCCCGTCCTTGACCGTGAAGCGCAGCACGCCGGAGAGCGTCAGCACCAGCCGCGGCGTGGGATCCCTATGCCAGCCGTAGTCGCCGCCGTGCGGCGTCTCGCGGAAGGAGATGCTGACGGCCGGCGCGTCGACGCTCAGGGTGTCGGCGCCGCTCGCCTCGGCCAGATCGATGCGTCCCTCGGCGAAATCCGAGTTCCCGTCCGGACCGGTCCAGATCCTCACACATCGAATCATCGTGGCCGCCCCCTACGTCTGCGCGGTCCGCGCACGGCCGCGTCGATCCGCACGGCGCGCAGCCGCTGAGCCGGCGATCCTTAAGAACATCCGCCCAGGAACGGCGTTCCCTAAGGAGGAGTCTTCCGGCCGCTCGCTCCGCGGGAGCATCGACCAGCTGACGCACGATCAACGATGCGCATCGTCCGAGGCGACGCCGCCAAGCCGAGCTGAGACCGCCCCGTGATGGAGGTCGGCGCGAACGCCTCCGCCCTGATTTCGCCGCGGCGCGCTTCCCGTTCACCGCGGCGACCGGTGACGATCAAGGCGCGAGCGGCACGGCGCCCGACGCGCCCAACAGTCCCAGGCCGCCATAGACGAAGAAGGCGCTCGCCGCGAAAGCACGGATCGTCTGCGCCGGCCCGCGGCCTGGAAGGTCAGCCACCGCACCTCCCCTCCAAGCAGATGGCCCGCCCATCCTCCAGGACCGGACTTTCGGGTCCGTTCGGCTTTCGGACCCTCGCCTTCGGACCTGCGTCAGCGGACGTCGAAGGACGGCGGCCGGGCTTGCGGGGACGAGCCCCAAGCGCGGGCGGGTCGGGCGGTGAGCTCGAAGTCGAGGCGGCCGCCCCCGAGGGCCACCGACTCGGGCAGCCAGGGCCGGTCGGAGGGCGTCCCGTTCACGCGCAGCGAGGCCACGTAGGGCCGCCCCGGCTCCGCCGCCTCCGCCGTGATGACGAGGTCGCCCCCCGGCCGGTGCACGACGGCCTTGGGAAAGAGCGGGCTTCCGAGGACCAGTTCGGCGCGCCCGGGCGCTTCCGGATAGAGGCCGAGAGCGGCCCAGACCGCCCACGCCGACATGGCGCCGAGGTCGTCGTTGCCGGGGATGCCGTTCGGGGCGTCCACCCAGAGCGTGTCCAGGACCTTGCGCACGAGCTCCTGCGTCTTCCAGGGCTGGCCGGCGTAGTCGTAGAGCCAGGGCGCGCCGATGGACGGCTCGTTGTCCAGCTCGGCGTGGAGAGGACCGGACTTGGTCACGGCCATCGACCCGTCCGGGTTGTAGAAGAAGGCGTCCAGCCGCCGCCGCGCGGGACCGAGCCCGCCCATGGCCTGGAACAGCCCTTCGACGTTGAAGGGGACCATCCAGACGTACTGGGCGGCCGTGCCCTCGACGAAGCCGTCCTCGGTGGCGGGCGCGAAGGGGCCGGCCGCCGCGCCCCCCTCCGCCTTGACCGGCGCCCATGAGCCGTCGGCGTTGCGGTCGCGTATGTAGCCGCCTTCCGGCGTGGCGTGCGGATCGAACAGGTTGCGCCAGTATTGGGCGCGGGCGAGGAAGCGGGCGGCGACCGCGGGCTCGCCCAGGCGGTCGGCGAGGCTGGAGACGCCGAACTCGGCCGCGGCCGTCTCCAGGGTGTCGGCGGCCCCGCCCCAGGCCGGCGCGCCGACGGGGATGAAGTGCAGCTTCAGCCACTGGTCGAGCCCTGGCCGCTCGCCCGCGCACTCCACCGGGCAGCCTGCGTGGGAGAGGTCGGCGGCCGTGGGGCGTTCGGCGGCGGCGACCAGCGACGTCAGGGCGGCGCGCGCGTCGAAGCCGTGTCCGCCGAACGCCCAGATGCCGGCCAGCGACGGCGGCGCGGGGTCGCCGTTCATCACGTGCACGGCCCCCGACTCGTGGGTCCAGCGGTCCCACGCGCCCCCGTTCTGCCTGGCCTGGTTGAACAGGCTCTGCGCGATGTCGCTTCCGACGGCCGGGTCGAGCCAGGTCACCAGCGGCAGCTGCGACCGATAGACGTCC
Organism: uncultured Caulobacteraceae bacterium; assembly: GCA_964242255.1. Taxonomy (GTDB): domain Bacteria; phylum Pseudomonadota; class Alphaproteobacteria; order Caulobacterales; family Caulobacteraceae; genus JASLDZ01. Next base: position 12,220 of record CAXTCO010000004.1, read on the forward strand.
CAGCCGGAGAAGTTGGCGTACTGCGAGCGCTGGCCGCCCTCGACCCGGTGCGCCCGGCCGTCCAGCCCGGTGTAGCCGCCGTCGACGTCGCTGAAGACGTTGGGGTGCAGCAGCGAGTGGTAGAGCGCGGTGTAGAACATCGTGCGCTGCCCGGGCGTCCCGCCGGTCACCTCGATCTGGCGCAGGCGCCGGTCCCAGGCGGCCTGCGCCCGATCGCCGATGGTGTCCACGGTCGCTCCCGGCGGGGCCTCCGCCTGGAGGTTGGCTCGGGCGCCCGCATCGCTGACGTATGAGACGCCGATGCGCACGCCGATGGCGGCCCCGCGGGCGGCGTCGAACCCCACCCACGCGCCGGAGCCGCGCCCGGCGTCGGGGAAGCCCTCGCCACCGTAGCCCGCGCCGCCCGAACTCTCGCGCCCGCCCGGCGTCACCGCACCGTCGCGCCACGCACCCCAGGAGGCGAACGGGCGGTCGAACACGGCCACGAAGTGGAGCGTATAGTAGCTCCGCCGGTTCTCCGCGCTCAGGTAGCCGCAGAAATTGCCGCTGGTGACGTCGCCGGAGACGGTGCGGCGGGCCGGATCGACGTGGACGTGCGCCTGCTCCGATCCGACCTCCGAGTCCGAAGCCCGGACCAGGAGGTTGGCCGCCCCGCCAGCGGGGAAGGTGAAGCGGGCGGCCCCCGTGTGGAGCGAAGCGGAGAGGTCCACGCCGACGCCGTTGTGCAGCTTGACCCGGTAGCGGCCCGCCGTCGCCCGCTCGTCGTCGTGGCTGAACGTCTGGGCGTAGGCCGTGCGGTAGTCGGCCGACGGTGAGCCGCTCACGGGCGTGGTGATCGGCATCAACGGCACGTCGCCCGACCCGCCTGCGCAGCCCCAGCCCGAGACGTTGGTCAGGCTGAAGCCGCGGATGCGGTCGAGGTGGTGCTCGTAGCCGCCGGGCGCGGCGATGGGGCGGGACTTTGCAGGGTCGGGCGACTCCTCGGGGCTGAACTGCACCATGCCGAACGGTGCGACCGCGCCCGGGAAGGTGTTCCCACCGTTAGCGGTCCCGATCAGCGGGTTGACCAGCGCCGCCGGCGACTGCGCGCCGGAGGAGGTGGCGCACGCCGCGGACGCGGCGGCGACGAGACAACACAGCTTCAAGACGCTCGCGCTCATGCGGTCTGCTTACCTTCCAACCGCTCGATCAGCCACCCTGCCCGGCCATGCCGGCCGGCGTGAGGCCATTCAGAACCGCTTCGCCAGTCCCACGTAGAGCTGGTTGGCCGGCGCGAACGGGTTCAGGGCATGGTTGATCCCCACGTCGACTTCCGCGTCGTTGACCAGACTCAGGGAGAGCGCGACATCGCAGAACGCCTGCGTGTGCGCGTCGGCGTCCTGCGAGCTGCGCGTCGCGACCTCCAGCAGAAGCCCAAGGCGCTTGGGCAGCTGCACCGTGACGTTGGCGACGACGAACTCCTCCGTGTGCACGCCGCCGCCCACCTGATCACGGCGCACATCGACCTCCGGCGCGAAGTTCAGCACCAGCGACTTGGAGAGGCCGACGGCGAAGGGCGCCGTCACCCCGCCCTCCCATCCGCCCTCGCCGATCCCGCGCCGGCCGGTCGGCGCGGTCACGAACGGCTCCACCGCGACGGCCAGGGGGCCGCGGTAGTCGCCGAAGACGTTCTGCTTGTAGCGCACCGTCAGGTCACCGACGCCGTAGAGATCGCGGGGGCGGTCCGCGCCGGAGGCGAACCGGCGCACCTGCGCGTAAGGGGCGACCTGCAGCTCCAGGTCGGCGCGCGGAGCGACGCCCAGCTTCAGCGTGGGGTCGGTGAAGAGGTAGGTCTCCCGGCCCTGGCCGCGATCGTAGGCCACGTTGAAGAGGTCCGTCTCCAGCTGCAGGTGGCCGGGATCGACGGTGCACGGCAAGGTGCCCTGGCCCGGCCGGTCGGTGCAGAAGGCGCGCAGCTGCGGCTTGTCGGTCGGGGTGTCGTCCTGCGAACCGGGCGAAGCTCCCCCCTGCGGCTCGGCCTCCACCTTGCCTTGCGCGAGCACCGGGGGGCCGACCGCGAGCAGGCCCATCGCGAGCGCACCCGCAAACCCCGCACGTCGCCACGTTCCCGACCGTCGTCGCTCCTCACCTTGCATGTAAGCTCGCAGCCCGGCGTCCGCAGCTCCGAGAAGGGAGGTGCGGACGCACCGTCTAACCGGAGTCGCCGCGGCGTGATAACCCGAGCGGTGAACGCCCGCTTGTCGGCGCCGACCTCGTCTCCGCTCCCGACTCCGGCCGACATCGCCCACGACCGCTTCCGGGCGGCCGGGGGTGTTTGGCCGGAGGTCGACCTGCTGGGAGAGCGTGGCCGCATCGCCGCCCTATGGGCGAACGGGCTTGCCCGGAGGTCTTCCGGCACGAGTCGAGGACCGTAGATGAGGCCGCCTCAACAGACGAAATGCGTTGGAGGCTTGTGCAGCGGCTTTGCGTAACGCCCAACCGCTATTTCCTAAGCCGTCTCAGCCTTAGGCCCGACGATGGGGGCTGGATGTGTAGCAGGTTTGTGTAGCAGTCGTCGCGGGACGGTCCCGGAGACGGTGAAAGCTCCAAGGATTTCAGGAGGGGAGGAGAACTTGGCGCGCCCGGAACGATGCGATGGGGGAGGTGCCTAGGGGCCATCACCACTGCTGCCAGGAGCTTAAGCCATTGAATAGTCAGCGATCGCTGACTTTGTGGGATGAGAAAGGCGTTGTAAACGGCGCTCCAAATCGGAGATGGGCGCGTGGGCAGGAAGCGGGCTGCAGGTAACGAGCGGTTGGGGGAGCACGTCCAGCGACGGTCGGGCGGCGCCTTGGAGTTGCGCTTCCCCCTTCCGCAGGATGTCCGCGCGGCCTTTCTGGACGGTCGCGGCCAGCCTCGGAGCCAGATCACCCAATCGTTGGGCACGAGCGACGTGCGCATCGCGAACCGCGAAGCTGATCGGCTGCGCGTCGAGGTGCGCGCAGAAATCGAGCGCGTCCGGGCGGCCCGCGGCTCCTATGACCTGAGCGCGCACCTCGAAGGCATCTACAATGCTGAGATGCGCGACTTCAGAACGAGGCGAGCTGCGGATCGGTCCCGGCGGCGAGACGCGTTCTTCTCGACAGTCGATTGCCCTAGGTCCGCATCTAAGGACGCGGAAGCAGACACCATCCGGCGCAAGTGGCACGGTGCAGCGCTCACCAGCGGCGATCCGGAGGAGCGCAGGGCGGTAGCCGGCTGGGCCGCGGACAAGTTCTTCCGGGATCGGGGGGAGCCGATCATTCCCACGTCGCCAGCATATGCGGCGGTCGTGGACGAGTGCGCTCGGGTGTTGGCAGACTCCGTAATGGCCCAGCAGGACGCTGAGGAGGGGCGCGAGGAGCCGCCCTCCTCTTCTGAGCGGCTGCGCCAGGCGTTGACGGGCGATCCTCGCCAATCCAACGCTCTGTCGGCCCGAGGCCGCTACCCGATCTCCCGCTACTTCGAGGAGGTCTACGCCTCAGCCGCTACGAACGGGCCGACGAAGACCGGCGAGAGGAACATCCCGGGCAAGCGACACTCGGTAAGGCTGTTCTGCGAACTGATGAGCGATCTGCCGGTCGCCGCGATTTCCAAGGGCAAGCTTTGGGAGTTCCTCGACAAGCTGCGTCAGCTACCAGACTCGCGATCCCTCTCGGGTCCTCAAAAGCGCTTGGCGAAGTCGCAGCTTCTGGACGAGATGAAGCATGGCTTGATTTCGCTTCCGCCACTAAACGCAAAGACCGTCAACAAGCACGTTACGGCCCTGACGACGATCATTGGCCACGCCGAGAAGCGTCGCGACATCGACTGTGCTGACGTCCGCGGCGTCCATGCGGAGTGCAGCAGCGAAGACCAAGGTCGATCCTTCACCACTGCGGAACTGAACCGCATATTCCGGCAGCCATTGTTCGCAGGGTGCCTTGGAGATGAAGCAGAAGCCGGGCTCTTCAAACCGGGACCGATCTTGGTGCGTGACGATCGATTTTGGATACCGCTGCTTCTGCTTTTCACGGGTGCACGCTCGTCGGAGATCGCCGGCCTGCTGACGAGCGAAGTCGATGTCGATCACGCCGTGCCTCATCTCATTATCCAGCCAAACAGCGTCAGGCGGTTGAAGAACACGCACTCGAGACGGATGGTGCCACTTCACTCCTGCGTGCTCAGCGCGGGCTTTCGGGACTTCGTCAGGAGCAGAAACGGAACCGAGAGGCTCTTCCCCATGGCGGTGGCTACCACCTACCGAGACGGTGCCACTGGCGCGACGACGGACAGAGCGCTGTCGAACAGCCTGATCCTGAGACAGTTCAACAGAACGATCCTTGATCACGCGGACGCCCGTTCGGAGAGGGGTTCTATCAAATGTTTTAGGAACACGTTTGAGCAAGAGTCGCTGTCCAAGATTTCGTCCGACGAGGTGCGACAGCGACTTACGGGCCGTAAGGTATTGAGCACGTCGCGCATTTACACGGACAACATACCAAGGGATGAGGTGAAGAGGGCCTCCTTGCTGAAGGCCCTGCATGCCGAGATGGAGCGCGTCACATACGATGGGGTCGTTCTTGATCACCTGACGCTGGCTGGCTCTTGTGATCGGGCGGCTGTGGCGATCGCGTTGGCCGCGGCAGAGACATGAGCTGGGTGGGGGAGGCGGTGACTGGCTGAAGTGCACCACAACGCAAGGGCTGTCACCGAATGCGACGCATAAGAAGTCAAATAGGAGATGACCATTCGTCACCTGCACTAAGTTGACGCCTTCCTGCTCATTAAACGCAAAACGCGAACGCTTATCCAGGGTAAGATCGTCAAAGCTATACCAAGCAAGGAGTAGGCGCCTTTGTTCTTGCCTGACAAACCTGCGTTTACCTGCGCTTCCCGTTTTCGCTCGTCGAGCGGTCTGGACAACCCGACCACGAGCCGGTAACTGCCAGCCTCGGCGCTCCTCAGGAGCGGCCCCTCAACCCGGTCGTCTCGGCGGTCGAGGTCAGCAGCCCAGGGCGCGTCGACCGGGGTCAAGCTACCAGGCGCACTTCGGTTTGCTATGGACTTTGACCCGGACGGCTGGATGGCCGACCTGCTGCTCAGTGGGCCTCTGCCCGTCGACCTTACGCACCACGAAGACGCCTGGAACCCCCTGCACCCGCCACCGTCAGACGCTGAGGCTGCGCCATGCGCTCACCCTTGCGTTCCCTCGGGTGCTGGCTTGCCGGGAGGACCACATCTCCCGCGGCGCAGGGTCGATGACATCGAGGGTCGGTTGCGCGACCTGCTCGAAGGCGAGACTGACCCGAACGTCCGCGCCCGCCTCGAAAGCGTAGCGAGGCCCCAGATTGAAGCCGAAGTGGTTGCGGGGGTGACGAACAGGGGCGTTTTCCGGAGTGCGCTCGCACGTGCGAAGGCGGACGGGCACCCTGACCCCGTGCTGGTGGCTGTGAACGAGAGTCGTTGGGAGGCGATGAAGCGCGCGCACGAGCGCCGCGTCGCGCAGATCTTCGGACGCGTGAAGGCGCGCTCGATTGCTCGCGACAACCGGGTGGCGATCAGGCAGGAGCGCTTGGCCAAATGTGCGCGCCCAGACATTCGCCGTCGGCCGCACCAAGACCGCGCATACGTTGACCTGCTTGGAAAGGCGGAGAAGGCGGGGTGGCTCGGCGATACGACTTCAGTAGCGCTCGAACTCACCTCAAAGCTGAAGGCCTACAAGCCTCCTCCGTGGGATAAGACGACCACCGCCTTGAAGGTGCTCGCCTACTCCCTGGAGAGCCACACTCTCGGCGCCATGACGTTCAACCTACGTCTCGGTCGGGAGGTGGGGGAGCGTGCGTTGGAGAGCGACCGTGGTCCAGCGGCCTACCTTCAGGATAATATTCGGAAGGCGCTCAAGACCGTCCTGGCTGATGATGCCCCGGACTTCTGGTTCACCATCGAAGGAGGGGCGAGGCCTGGAACCCTCCATGTTCATGGAGCGATCGTGATCCCTCCCGATCCGGATGTTGAGGAACGTGTCGCGAGCGCCCTGCGCAAGGCCGGCGGCAAGTGGGCTTCTCCTCAAGGTCAGCACCACCAGCTCCTGATGAAGGTGATGGATCGTCCGTTCGGTTGGGCCTCCTACACGTGCAAGGAGCTGAACATCACCGGGCGCGACATTGATCGGCGTTTGGTCGGTGTGACCGCCGGGCTCGCCAGGGCTGCGCGTGAGCGGTGGCCGGACACGAGGGAGCGGCTACCACGCGTCTGATGCGGATGCCCGCCAGCGACTCAGGGAAGCTTGCTGAGGGCCCTCGGCAGCAAGGTCAGCCACCCACCTAGCTCGGGAGGGCGAGGGGCGGCCAGCGGCCGCCCCTGCGTCACTGGCGATTTTGGCCGCCGGGCACTGGCGACGAACGCAGCGCGCGCGCGTGAGCAGTGGCCGGAGATGAAACGTCGCTACCGTGCTCCTGGGCCAGGATGCCAGCCAACGACCCTAGGAAGCCGCTCTAAGCCCGTCGTGAGTGCGGCCCCTACCCCTACTACTAGCGGCAACGGGCCGAGGCTCGACAGCGACCATCCCCGACTTGCTGCTGGCTGGCGCGGTGGGGAGCGCGTCCTGTGCAGGCTATCGCTCCGCCTAGCCATCTTCTAGCGTGTGCGCCTAACGCCGGACCACCAGAGCGGGCATACGAGTGACCAAGCCGTTCTTCGAGCAGCCGATCCTCAACTCACCCTACTCGGTTCCCACCCGGCACCACGCACTGGACGACGAAGGCCAACCGCTCGCTCTGCCGCCGGTGGAGGGACGCCGCCGATCCTCGCTCATCACCCCGGTTCCCAAGCCGAAGAAGCGCAAGGCTGGCGTGAAGCAGTCGGAGTTCGACTACGGTGACGAGCGGAAGTTCTCGGCCGAGGGACAGGCCTATGACCCGACCCCCATCATCAACGAGATCAGGTCGCACGTCGCGTCCTGGCGGGCGCTGAAGAACCCCGCCGACTGGGCCGTGACGCCGGTCACCCAGCGCCTGCTCCAACACTGGCGCGGCGACAGCTTCCACAGCGTGCGGCCGTTCTTCTGTCAGGTAGAGGCCGTCGAGACGACCATCTGGCTGACCGAGGTGGCTCAGCGGCAGCGGCAGTATGCGCACGTCTGGTCGCACATTCGCAGCGCCAACGCTCAGGCGAACCCGGAACTGCTGCGCGTCGCGCTGAAGATGGCCACCGGCGCGGGCAAGACCACGGTCATGGCCATGCTGATCGCGTGGCAGACGCTGAACGCGGTGCGCACGCCAGGCAGCACGCTCTTCAGCAAAGGCTTCCTGATTGTGACGCCGGGGATCACGATCAGAGACAGGCTGCGCGTGCTGCTGCCCGAGGACCCGGACGCCTACTACGGCAAGCGCGAGATCGTGCCGTCGGACATGCTGCGCGATCTTGGTCAGGCAAAGATCGTGCTGACCAACTATCACGCCTTCAAGAGGAGGGTGGTCAGCGGGTCGAGCAAGGTCGGTCGGGCGCTGATGAGTGGCTGGCGCAAGGAGGAGCTTGAGGTTGAGGAGACCGAGGGCGCCATGCTCCAGCGCGCCTGCGGGGAGCTGCTCTCGCTGAAGCAGGTGGTCGTCATCAACGACGAGGCGCACCACTGCTACCGGGAGCGACCGAAGGACTCGCACATGGCCGGCGAGGAGGAGCCGCCGCCCGCCGAGGAGAAGGAAGAGGCCAAGCGCAACGCCGAGGCCGCGCGCCTCTGGATCAGCGGTCTTGAGGCGTTGAAGACCAAGGTGCGCGTGCCGACGGTCTTCGACCTCTCGGCGACTCCCTTCTTCCTGCGCGGCTCCGGCTATCGCGAGGGCACGCTGTTCCCGTGGGCGGTCAGCGACTTCTCGCTGATCGACGCCATCGAGTGCGGGATCGTGAAGCTGCCGCGCGTGCCCGTGGCCGACAACCTGCCGAACGGCGAGACGCCGCTCTATCGCGAGCTGTGGGAGCACATCGGCAAGCGGATGCCCAAGAAGGGGGCCGGCAAGACGGCTACGCTACCAGACCCGCTCTCCATTCCCGCCGAGCTGCAGACCGCGCTGCTCGCCCTATACAGCCACTACGAAAAGACGGTCGACGCGTGGGACAGGTCGCTGATCGAGGTCCCGCCAGTCTTCATCGTGGTCTGCAACAACACTTCCACATCCAAGCTGGTCTACGAGTGGATCGCTGGCTTTGAGCGTCCCGGCGAGGACGGGCCTGAGGTGAAGCATCAGGGTCATCTCGGCCGCTTCCGGAACTACGACGAGCACGGGCAGCGGCTCTCGCGACCCAACACCATCCTGGTCGACAGCGAGCAGCTCGAAAGCGGCGACGCGCTGGACGCCGGCTTCCGCGACGCCGCGGGGCCGGAGATCGATCAGTTCAAAGCCGAGCTGCGCCAGCGCCTCGGTTCCGGCGCGAAGGAGGCGGAGGAGGTGTCCGATGCCGCCCTTCTCCGAGAGGTGATGAACACAGTGGGACGCAAAGGCGCACTGGGCGAGCAGGTGCGCTGCGTGGTGTCGGTCTCCATGCTGACTGAGGGGTGGGACGCCAACACAGTCACCCACATCCTCGGGGTTCGCGCGTTCGGCACGCAGCTCCTCTGCGAGCAGGTGGTCGGTCGGGGGCTGCGCCGCCAATCCTACGAGCTGAACGCCGATGGACTGTTCGACGTGGAATACGCGGACATCCTCGGCATCCCGTTCAGCTTCACGGCCGAACCGGTCGTCGCGCCGCCGAAGGTCCCTAAGCGCACGACCCGCGTCCACGCCTGCAAAGAGCGCAGCGCGTTGGAGATCTCGTTCCCGCGCGTTGAGGGCTACCGCTACGACCTCCCGGCCGAGAAGCTGACCGCGCTCTTCACGGAGGACAGCCGGCTGGTGCTGACGCCGGAGATCGTCGGCCCTTGCAAGGTGCTGATGGAAGGCATCGTCGGCGAGGGCGTGGAGCTGAACGTGGAGGACGCGTTCAAGACGCTGCGCCCCAGCACCCTCTCCCAGCACCTCGCGAAGCGCTTGGTCGAGCGGCGCTTTCGAGAGGACAACGGTGACGTCCCTTGGCACCTGTTCCCGCACGCGCTGCGGGTGGTGCGCCAGTGGCTCGACGGCGGCTACCTTGTTTGCGAGGGCGTTCCTGCGGGCGCGGTCACCTACCTCGAACTGGCGGATCAGGCGGTCGAGCGCATCTGGCTCGCAACGCAGCGGTCTGCGCCCGGCGAGCCGCGGATCAAGGCGATCCTCGATCCCTATAACCCGAGCGGCTCTACGCGCCACGTGAACTTTACGACAACCAAGACGGTGTGGGAGACCGATCCGGCCAAGTGCCACGTCAACTTCGGCGTCTGCGACAGCGACTGGGAAGCAGAGCTGGCTCGCGTGGCCGAGCGCCACCCACGCGTCCTCGCCTATGTGAAGAACCAGGGCCTGCAGTTCGAGGTGCCCTACCTCGACGGGTCCGTGCCGCGCCGCTACTTGCCCGACTTCATCATCCAAATGGACGACGGCGGCCCGGAGCCGCTGAACCTGATTCTTGAGACGAAGGGCTGGCGCGGCGGCGACGCCCAGCTCAAGGCGTCCACCATGGAGGCGCTCTGGGTGCCTGGCATAAACGCCCTCGGCGGGCATGGCCGCTGGGCGTTCCGCGAGTTCCGAAACGTCTGGGAGATCGAAGCGGAGTTCGGGAAGCTGGTGGACGATCTCGCCAGAACCAAGATCGCGGCGTGAGCCGCTTCATTCCCGACGAGCGTGCGTCGCAGAGTGCGCACTTCGCCAAGCACCTGAAGCCTGATGCGGCAGGCTATCGCAGCACGGCCTACCGCCTGCACCCACAGCACAAGACACTGAACCTCGCGCCGGAGATCAGGGAAGCGGCACCGGCTTACTTCCACGCGAACGGCATCTTATGGCACCAACACGCGAACCACGGCCTGTCCTCGCAGGTGAGCTGCCTCAACTTCCTGATGCCGCTCGCTACACGGCCAGAGCTGCTTGCCCGCGTGGTCGGTCAGGCGCTCGGCATCGCGCCTCCCATCATGCTTGAGGTGGAGCGTGGGCCGGATGGGCGAACCTGGTTCGTCGGGTTCGAGTGGATCGGGCGCGCTGACTACCTGAACGAAGCGGGCAAGTCGGGGGCGCGCACCCGCGGCGCCAACGCCACCAGCGCCGACGCCATCGTGCGCTTCGAGCACGAAGGGCGAACCGAAGCCCTCCTGATCGAGTCGAAATACACGGAGAGCTACGGCGCGCCGATCCCGCCCAAGGGCAACGATGTCCGACTGGCGCGCTACAAGGACTTGGCGTTCGCGCCGGACGGACCAGTCCGCGGCGACCTCGGCCTGAGCGTGCCCGACTTCTTCTGGGAGCCTTTCTACCAGCTCCTGCGCCAGCAGATGCTGGCGTTTCGGATGCAGGCGGCGCGAGAGGACGGGGCGGAGCGGGTGCGCGTGCTGCACATCTCGCCCGCCGGCAACCGCGCCCTGCACGCCGTCACCGCCCCGGCGCTGCGCCGCTTCGGCGACGATGCCTTCGAGGTGTTCCGCAGCCTGACGGTCTGCCCCGACGACTTCGTCAGCCGCACGGTCGAGCAGGTATTCGGACCCGCGCTGGCGGGGGCGGACGGAGACGCCCGCCTCTGGGCCGACTACCTGCTCGAGCGCTACAGCTTCAGCAAAGTCGAGTGGAGCTAACGCCGCGATCGAGCCAGGATGTCGGCCGTCCGGCGTTCTCGGTGCGCAGACTGCCGCTCTTCGATGAGCTGATCGACGATGAACCTTCGAGCTTCGCTTCGAGGGTCAGAGCTGGGATGCATCCTCAGCGCGATCGCCATCTGCCTCAGCATGTGGATCGGCGTGTTGGCGTAGCGGAGGCGCTCAGCCGCCATCAGGTCGTCCTCGTTGACGGGGCGGGGTGGCTCGGAGAGCCAGGAGAGGGGCTCGGAGCGGTGCACCGCTCCTGCCCAGAGATTATCGAAGGAAAGCTGGCCGGCGTGCACGTAGACACGACCGGTGTGACGGTGAGGTGGTCTGCGACGGAAGCGCTCAGTCATGCGGCTTCTCCACATGCGGCGAACAGGAGATCGCTGGGCTGTGGGCAACCCGCGTTGCCAACCGCCAATCGGAGCGGCAGGTGCGCAGTGTCGGCGACAGCTTCAGCGGTCGGCGATAAGGAGGGGGGGCGGTGTTGTCGGCAAACTTCGGCCGTCCCCCCGACGCCCTTGCAGGCTGGTTTGGGCTCGCGCTCATGGACCCATGTTCTGCTCCCGTTCCGGAAGAGTCGAGTCAGCGGCCCTGGAAGGCAGCCCTCAACTAAGCTCCGAGTCGCCCGATGGTGTGAAGCTCCTGGTGGCTGTGCAGGGTGGACGGGAGCTACCCTCCCGCTAAGGTCCCGGCTCGTTCGAGTTGCACCTGGTCTTCATGCCCGCCGCTAAAGCTCCCAAGCAGGTCGCCGCCCTCAGCCACGACGAGGCTTCGCGTCGGAACATTCCGACGGCCGAGCTACAGGCGTTCATCGACCCGGCGCGAGACGCGAGGGAGTTCAAGGCTGTCCGGCTGGAGCGCCTCCTCAGCGAGCGGAACGAGCAGGCGAGACAGCCCGACCTCGACCCGCAGGTCGTCTGGGGAGAGCAGCGTCTGAGGCTTACGCCCGAGCAGCGTCAGGCGTTGCTGGCGGGCGAGGAGATCACGCTTCAGGACGCTCAGCTTGCTTGGCGTGGCAAGAGCACGAAGGCGCTCGAAGCTCAGGCGCCGCCGATCTACGTGCAGGAGAAGATCAAGCCGCAGGCGATCATCGCTGATCTGAAGCGCCACGCCGGTGAGCGGGTGGCGGAAGACCAGCTCTCCATGTTCGCCGACTTCAACGGCATCGATCCGGAGGCGAAGACCGAGTTCTACGCGCACGACCAGCACTGGTCGAACCGGATGATCCTGGGCGACAGCCTGCAGGTGATGGCGAGCTTGGCTGAGCGCGAGGCGCTGCGCGGCAAGGTGCAGTGCATCTATTTCGACCCGCCCTACGGCATCAAGTTCAACTCTAACTGGCAGGTCTCCACCCAGTCGCGCGACGTCAAGGACGGCAAGCAGACCGACGTGAGCCGCGAGCCCGAACAGGTGAAGGCCTTCCGCGACACCTGGAAGGACGGCATCCACAGCTACCTGACCTACCTGCGCGACCGCCTGACGGTGATGCGCGAGCTGTTGACGGAGAGCGGCAGCATTTTCCTGCAGATTGGCGATGAAAACGTGCACCGCGTTCGCACGCTGATGGAAGAGGTATTCGGAGAGCGAAACTTCGTAAGCCTAATCACATTCGTTAAAACGACAGGACAGACCGACACTTTACTCGCGTCAGTATCTGACTATATCGTCTGGTTTGCTAAAGATATCGACGCGTGCAAATACCGACAGCCCTTCAAGATGAAAAGCTTTGGTGGCGAGGGTGCTCAGGCTTACACCCGCGCCATGGATGCGTCGGGGTCTCGCGTCCCACTTTCAGACAATCCCGAAACAAGTGCATATCGCGTTTACGCCACTTCAGACCTCACAAGTCAGAGCCCCGGCACCCGTTACGAGGTTCAGTTCGAGGGTGAGCGCTTCTTCCCTAAGGGTTATTGGAAGACGGAGCAGAGATCATTTCCCAGGCTGATCCGCGCGGGCAGGATAGAAAAAGTTGGCTCATCTCTGAGATACGTTCGGTTCTTCGATGACTACAGAGTGTTCCCTGTAGTTAACAACTGGGCGGACACGGGGGTAGCCGGCTTTGCGGCCGATAAGATCTATGTTGTTCAGACATCGCCAAAAGTTATCGAGCGCTGCATGCAAATGGTCACCGATCCCGGCGACCTCGTGCTCGACCCTACATGTGGCTCGGGAACGACTGCCTATGTGGCTGAGCAGTGGGGACGGCGGTGGATTACCATCGACACCAGCCGCGTGTCGCTTGCGCTCGCGCGCACGCGACTGATGAGTGCGCGCTACTCCTTCTACCTGTTGTCAGACAGCCCCGAGGGCCGACGTAAGGAGCAGGAGGCGTCCGGGAAACCTTCTCCCGCAGGCGCCAGCTCCGGCGACGTGCGGCAAGGCTTCGTCTACGAGCGGGCGCCGCACGTGACGCTGAAATCCATCGCCAACAACGCCGAGATCGATGTGATCTGGGAGCGGTGGCAGGCAACAATGGAGCCGCTCCGCTCCGAGCTGAACGGCCTCCGCGGCGAGGCTTGGGAGGAGTGGGAAATCCCGCGGGAGATTGCGGTCTCTTCGCCCGACGCCGTCAAGACCGCCCACGTCCGCTGGTGGGAGGCGCGCATCGCCCGCCAGACGGAAATCGACGCCTCCATCGCAAAGGCCGCTGACGTGGAGATGCTTTACGACCGCCCCTACGTTGACGCCTCCAAGGTGCGCGTGGCCGGCCCGTTCACGGTGGAGAGCCTCTCGCCCCACCGCCTCGCCCCCGCCGACGACATGGTGGAGGAGGTGACCGCCGCCGAAGGACGCCGCAAGCGCGACTTGGCTACCGCACCCACCGGCGACTTCGCGGCCATGGTGCTGGAGAACCTGAACGCCGCCGGCGTGCAGGGCCGCGACAAGGCCGATAAGGTGCGGTTCACCTCGCTCGCCCCTTGGCCTGGCAAGTGGATCGGTGGTGCCGGGACCTACTTGGAGGGCGACCACGAGCGCCGCGCCGCTGTGTTCATCGGGCCAGAGTTCGGCACCTGCTCCCGCGCCGACCTCGTCTCCGCGGCGCGCGAGGCGGCCGACGCACGCTTCGACGTGCTGGTGGCCTGCGCCTTCGCCTACGACGCCCACGCCAGTGAGCTGACGCGGCTCGGCCACCTGAACATCCTGCAGGCCAAGATGAACCCCGACTTGCACATGGCCGAGGAGCTAAAAACCACCAGCAAGGGCAACCTGTTCGTTGTGTTCGGCGAGCCCGACATCGACATCGAGCGCCTGGACGGTGACGCCCTGCGCGTGCGCGTGAAGGGCGTGGACGTGTTCGACCCCAACACCGGCGACATCCGCAGCGACGACACCAAGGGCATCGCCGCCTGGTTCATCGACACCGACTACGATGAGGAGAGCTTCTTCGTCCGCCACGCCTACTTTCTGGGCGCGGGCGACCCCTACAAGTCGCTGAAGACCGCCCTGAAGGCCGAGATCGACGAAGCCGCCTGGAGCACCCTCTACAGCGACGTCAGCCGCCCGTTCGCCCGGCCTGAGGGCGGCCGGATAGCGGTAAAGGTGATCAACCACTTCGGAGACGAGGTGATGAAGGTCTACGGGGTGTGAGGGCGTTCAAGTTCCGATCCGTCGAGACGATCGAATACGCTTTCGATATTTTACTGAAATCCCGCCTGAGGTGCTCGGATTGGCGGATGCTGAACGATCCGATGGAGGGATCATTTCGCCTCTCGCGAAGTGCGCACGAGCGCTTTCCACAGGAGGATTTATCCACCTTCTTGGAGGAGATTGCGACCAGGAAGTATGGTTTTCGCATTTGCTCTTTGTCGCTCGATGTCGAGTCGCCGTTACTCTGGGCTCACTATGCGAGCGAGTTCCGCGGATTGGCTATCGAGGTCGAGTTGCGGCAGGACGATCGACGGATCAGAAGAGTCGATTATCACAGCAACGTCTTCACGGTTCGGGGCAACGAAAGCTGGGATGTGGGAGAGTATGCACAGCGAATACTCTGCTCCAAGCTCGCCGCATGGGAATATGAGCAGGAGGTCCGGATCATCCAGACCGGAGAGTTTTACGATCTTCGACGGACGGTTCGAAGCGTCGTGCTAGGACCTCGGATGAGCGAAGCGCTATCGGACACGATAAGGGTGGTTTGTCGTCATATGAACATCCCCGTTCGCAGATTGGAAATCGATGGTGCGAGGCTCGAGTTTATAGACCTTGATCCGCTGCATCGACCAAGGGTCCGCATACCGCCGCCCGCGCAGGGTGCTCTGTTCTGATGCACTTCTTGATCGCCGACAGCTTCACCGACGCGCTCGCCCGGCTACCGGCTGCGGAGCAGAAAGCGGTGAAGCTTTCGGCGTATGATCTCCAGCTCGATCCATCCTCGCCGGGTCTTCAATTTCACCGCGTCGACCGGTCTAAGGACCCAAACTTCTGGTCGATGCGCGTCAGCCGCGACCTGCGGATCATTGTGCATAAGACTGCGGACTCGGTGCTGCTGGCCTACGTGGATCACCATGACAAGGCCTATGCCTGGGCCGAACGTCGGCGGATCGAGGCTCATCCGAAGACGGGTGCTGTCCAGATCGTTGAGGTTAGGGAGCGGGTTGAGGAAGCCGCGCCCCAGCTCTTTAGTTCAACACCAGTAGCGGAGCCGGCGCCAAGCGCTCCCGCCGCGCCCGCGCCCAAGCCTCTGTTTGTAGGATTGTCCGACGAGGAGCTGCTGTCGGTCGGCACGCCGTCCGACTGGCTGGCCGCTGTGCGCGCGGCAACGGAGGATCGCTTCTTCGATCTCGCCGCCCACCTGCCCGCCGAAGCCGCCGAGGCTCTGCTGGCCTACGCCGCCGAAGGCGCGCTGCGTCGGCCTGAACCGGTGCCCGCGCCAACGGACCCATTCGCACATCCTGACACGCGCCGTCGCTTCCGAGTGGTGGAGAACCAGGAGGAGCTAGAGGCGGCGCTCGACGCGCCCTGGGACAAGTGGTCTATCTTCCTCCACCCCTCACAGCGAAACGTTGTCGAGCGCCGCTACGACGGCCCTGCGCGGGTCGCCGGCTCGGCCGGCACGGGCAAGACGGTGGTAGCTGTGCATCGGGCTGTGCGCCTGGCGCGAGCCGAGCCGTTGGCGCGCGTGTTGCTGACCACCTTCTCGCAGCCTCTGGCGGACGCGCTTAGGCGAAAGGTCGACCTCCTCGCCGGAGCGGATCGCGGAGCCGCGTCACGGATCACGGTCGCGCCCTGGCAGGGACTGGCGGACGAGCTGCACCAGCTCGCCTTCGGCCGCCGTCCGCGGATCGCGACTGAGGCTCAGGTCGCGGCCGTGCTGAAGAAGGCGGCGGAGGCTATCGGAGTCACTGATGCGTCTGATCGCTTCCTGATCGCCGAGTTCACGCACGTCGTGGATGCTTGGCAGGTCGGAGGACTGAAGGCCTATGCCGAGACACCCCGGCTCGGCCGCAAGACCCGCCTGGGCGGACGGCAGCGCGAACGGCTGTGGCCGATTTTCGCGGCCGCCCGCGGGGAACTGGCGCGTCTAGGCCTGACAACCTGGGCTGCCGCCTTCGGCGAGCTGACGTCGATCTGGTCCGTCCGCATCGACAAACCATTCGCGCACGTCGTCGTCGACGAGGCCCAGGACCTGGGCGTGCCCGAGCTGCGTCTTTTGTCGGTGATCACACCGGGCGGCGACGACGCCCTGTTCTTCGCCGGCGACCTCGGCCAGCGCATCTTCCAGCCGCCCTTCTCGTGGAAGGCGTTAGGCGTCGACGTGCGCGGGCGCTCGACGGGTCTGAAGGTGAACTACCGCACCTCCCACCAGATCAGGGAGGCCGCGGACCGCCTCCTACCCGGCACCGTGCGCGACGTGGACGGGCAAGAAGAGGGGCGACGCGGGACCGTCTCGGTGTTCGACGGCCCTGCACCCGAAGTTGAGAAACTCGCCAACGCCCGAAACGAGCAGGATCATGTCGCGAACTTCCTACGCGGCGCAATCGCGTCGGGCATGACCTCTGACGAGATAGGCGTCTTCGTGCGCGCCCGCGCCCAGCTCCAGCGCGCGAGAGACGCTATCACTAGCGCCGGCCTTCCACCCCTGGAGGCAGGCGATCCACCCACCCCGGCCGGCGTGCTCGTCAGCACCATGCATCTAGCGAAGGGGTTGGAGTTCAAGGCGGTGGCGGTGATGGCCTGCGACCAGGAAGTCATCCCCGACTTCGCACGCATCTCCGCCGCAGCGGATGAGGCCGAGTTGGACGAGGTTTACGACACCGAGCGCCAGCTCTTCTACGTCGCCTGCACCCGCGCCCGTGACCGCCTGCTGGTGACCGGCGTCGCTCCCGTGTCGGAGTTTCTGGACGATCTGCGCCCGCATTGACTCGGATGCGTATACGCATCCGAGTCGCGGATGCCTCCATCCAATGGGTCGAGCGTCAGTTCGAGGTGCGCAGCACGACTGGTTACGGACGCCGGCCCAGCTCGCTGCTACCACTGCGGCGACCATGTCCGCGGCCTCACACGCTGCAGCTCGCATGGGGAGAGGATTCAGCTAGTCTGCCATCATGAGCGGAGCCGTCGTCGCATGATCCAGGGTGGGCTGTTCACCCGCGACTTCCTGCTAGAAGGCGTCACGACAGAACCGGCCTGGCATGCGCTCACCGGCGACCACGCTGGGGCCTCGAAGGCCCGGGTTGGTGCCCTGCTGTCTGACTTCGCCGCACGGCGCGCTCCCAACGAGGCCGAAACCGAGCACGGCCTGATCTTTCCCATTCTGGAGGAGCTCGGCTGGAGCCACATCCTCCCGCAGCAGAACCAGTCAGCGGGCGGGCGGCTCGACGTGCCGGATGCTCTCCTCTTCGGCGACGCCGCCGCCCTCGAGCACGCTCGCGGTGAGCAGGCATGGAAGCGCTTCCAGCACGGCGCCTGCCTCGTGGAGTCGAAGCGCTGGGCGCGTCCCCTGGATCGCACGGGAGAGGCTCGCGATAAGCGCCGAGGTGACGAGGGTGCGCCTTCCAGTCAGGTGCTGCGCTATCTCCGGCGCGCGGATGACATCACCCAGGGCGTCCTACGCTGGGGCATGCTCACAAGCGGCCGCCTTTGGCGGCTCTATTGGTCAGGTGCCGTCTCTGTAGCGGAGGACTACCTAGAGGTGGATCTCGGCAAAGTTTTCGGCCTGCCGGGCTGCGAGCCAGACCTTCTCGATCCTAAAGGTCTCAATGCGGATCACGCCTTCCGCGTGTTCCTCCTTTTCTTCGGCAGGAACGCTTTCACCCCCTCCGAGCAGGGCCGCACCTTCCACGCGGTCGCTCTGGAAGAGGGCAAGCGATGGGAGGAGCGGGTCGCCCGCAACCTCTCCAAGGTCGTCTTTGAAACCGTCTTTCCGCGCCTCACCTCCGCCATCGCCGCCGCTGATACGGGCAAGCCCGCCGGGGCGGGTGCCGAGTGGCTGGACGAGGTGCGCACGGGCGCCCTGATTCTCCTCTACCGCCTCCTCTTCGTCCTCTACGCCGAAGACCGTGACCTGCTCCCGGACGAGGAAGGCCCCTATAAGCCCTACTGCCTCACCCGCATTCGCTGGGAGGTGAGCGAGGCGCAGAAACAGAACAGGCCCGCGTCGGCGCGGGCGACCATCTACTGGAGCCGGCTGCGCACCATCTTCGCCGCCATCGCCGTGGGCGACGATGATCTGGGCATTCCGCCGTATAACGGTGGCCTCTTCGACCCCGCGGCCACGCCGATCCTAAGCCGCGTCGAACTCTCCGACGCCGTGGTGCATGAGGTAATCTACCGCCTCTCCTTCGTGGAGGGCGACCGCGGGCCGCGCTACGTCAACTACCGTGACCTCTCGGTGCAGCAGTTAGGCTCGATTTACGAGCGCATCTTGGAATACGGCCTACGCTACGATGACAACGGTGCGGTCGAGGTCGACGCGGACGCAGACGAGCGTCACGACAGCGGCAGCTTCTATACGCCCGAAGCCCTTGTTCAGTTGATCATCGACAAGGCCATCGGCCCGCTCGTGGAGGAGAGCCTGGCCCTCTTCCGCGAGCAGGCGGCGGCGCTGGCGTCCGACAGGCGGAGCGTCGCCCTGCGGCTGGAAGATTTGACTCTGGTCGATCCCGCCTCCGCGCTCCTGGAGATGAAAGTCTGCGACCCCGCCATGGGCTCGGGACACTTCCTCGTCAGTCTGGTCGATTGGCTCTCCGACCGCGTGCTCGCCGCCATGGCGGAGGCGGAGGCGCTCGTCACTTGGGCCGACTACACCTCCCCGCTCGCCGAGCGCGTAGCGGCGGTAAGGGCGCGCATCGCCGCCGAGGCTCAGGCGCACGGATGGCCGCTCGTCGCCGAGCAGTTGGACGACAAGCACGTGGTCCGCCGCATGATCCTCAAGCGGGTCGTCTACGGCGTCGACAAGAACCCCATGGCCGTCGAACTCGCTAAGGTTGCGCTTTGGCTGCACTCCTTCACCGTCGGCGCGCCGCTCTCTTTCCTCGACCATCACCTGCGTTGCGGCGACAGCATCGTGGGTGCCTGGGTGCGACCAGTGCTGGACGAGGTGCAGGCCGCAGGCGGGCTCCTTGGCCGGGGACAGATCGCCCGCATCGAGGGCGTCGCCCGCGAGATGACGAGCATCGAGGAGACTACCGACAACGACATTGCCGAGGTGCGCGCCTCCAAGGAGGCCTACGGCGCCATCACCGACGCCACCGAGGAACTCGACGCCTTCTTCTCGCTGGTGACGGCGCGTCCGATCCTGGACGTGGACTTCAACGCCAAACGCCCACGCGAAAGCGCCGCAGCCTTGAAGTCGGCGCGGGCGAGCAACCCCAAGATCACCGATAGGCAGATCACCCAGGCTGAGGCGAAGGAGCTCGCCTTCGATCGCGCCGCGGGCTTCCGGGCGGCGCTCGGCGGCGAGTTCGGCGACCCCGTGCGCATTGCCTCCGGCGCCACCACGATCTCAGCGCCTCTGGGCGAGGAGGGACAAGGCGAACTTCTTGGCGGCGTGGGCGAGGGCCTTCGCCAGCGCCGTCTCGCCGCGGGCCTGGTCGAGCAAGCGCGGGAGACTGCGCGCCGCGAGCGCTTCCTGCATTGGCAGATCGCATTCCCGAACGTGTGGAGCGGGCTGGATCAGCCGAAGCCCGCTGGCGGCTTCGACGCGGTGATCGGCAACCCACCCTATGTGCGCCAGGAGCGGCTCACCGCCATCAAGCCGGCGCTCGCCGCCGGCTACGAGAGCTTCTCGGGTCAGGCCGACCTCTATCTCTACTTCTTCGAGCAGGGGCTGCGGCTGCTGAAGCCCGGAGGGCGCGTGGCCTACGTGGTCAACAACAAGTGGCTGAAGGCTGGCTACGCCGAGAACATGCGGTGCATGCTGCTCGATCCCGCCAAGGCGGAGACGGACCTCCTGATAGACTTCGGCCACGCCCGCGCCTTCTTCCCCGACGCCGACGTTTTCCCAAACGTCGCCGTGGTTCGCCGTCCCGGCGGGGGGCGTCCGGGCACCACCATTACCGTGTCAGTCCCTCCAAGGGAGACTGCACCGGATGATAAGCTCCCCGCAGCCGTGGAGGCGGCGAGCTTCCCGCTGCCGCGCGCGATGTTCACCTCTGGCGGCTGGACGCTTGAGCCTAAGCCTGTGATGGACCTGCTGGAGAAGGTGCGCACTGCTGGTGCGCCGCTCATAGATTATGCCGGCGTCGCACCGTTATACGGCGTCAAGACCGGGTTCAACGAGGCCTACCTCATCGATACAGCGGAGCGGGATCGGCTGGTCGCCGCCGACCCCGCCACCGCCGAGATCATCAAGCCTTACCTTCGCGGGCAGGACATCGAGCGCTGGAGCGCCCCTGCGAGCGCGCTCCACATGATCCTCCTGAAGTCGAGCGCGGATCACGCTTGGCCCTGGGCGGGCGAGCCGGACGAGGCGAGTGCCGAGGCGGTCTTCGCGCGCACCTATCCGACGCTTCACGCCCGGCTGAAGCGGTTCGAGAGCATCCCTTCGAAAAAGGCGGGCGAGCCGCCAACCGGCCTTCGCCACCGCCAGGATCACGGCCGCTTCTGGTGGGAGCTACGCCCCTGCGCCTACTACGACGCCTTCGGGCAACCAAAGATCTTCTACCAAGAAATCCAGTTCTACCCCGCCTATGCAGCTGATCCTGAGGGACGCTACGGCAACAACAAGATCTTTTTCCTGCCCACTCATGACAATGCGCTGATAGCGACGCTGAACTCTCCGTTACTCTGGTGGTTTAACTGGCGATACCTGCCTCATATGAAGGACGACGCATTGTCGCCCGTCTCTTTCAAGATTGAGGCGCTACCTGTCTGCGTTTCCGACCACGACGACGCGACTAGGGCGGTGGCGACTATTATTTCAAATACACACACAGTGCGTCAGAGCCGAGCCGTCATCTCAGACTGGCTTCGGGTGGAGTTCGGCTTCGTTAACATCGGTGGTGCTCTCGCATCTCCGCAGCGCCTGGACGCCGACGGCTTCGCCGCTGCCGTCCGCGCGAAGCTGCCTCGCAGTCGCGGCCTCTCCGCCGCTGAGATCGCCCGCCTCAAAACCGAGCACGCCGACACCATCGAGCCCGCCCGTCGCGCCGAAGCCGACATCCAGCGCCTGGAACGCCGCCTCTCCGACCTCGTCAACGCCGCCTACCACCTCTCCCCCGAGGACGTCGCCCTAATGTGGAGCACAGCCCCTCCGAGAATGCCCTTCACTCCTGCGTAGCTGCGGAAGTCGCCTCCCGGATATGCAGGCGAGATCAGCTGGGCACGACCATCTTTGTCGTAGCGGGATGGTAGGCTGATGCGGGCCCTCAGGCGGACTCCACGAATCACGCAAACCCACCAAGAGTGAAGCGCGTCGGGGGGCCTGTGAATCCCCAGGCGACCTAGATGTTGTGGATTGTCGGTCGCCAGCCACTAGCCAGAGTAGCAGCGGTGCCATACGAGTCGACTCGCACCCGCAAAAGGTGCGTCAGCTCTGGAGGTGTTGATCGAGGGGAGTGTCTAAGGGGAGCAAAGCTCCACGACCTTCAGCGGGCGCTCGCAAGGGCGAGGCTCAGGAAGGTGACCGGAGAGGGCAGCGGGCCGAAGTTTTCGAGGCCAAGGACCGTCTGTCCCCCTCCACAACGTCGCTGACGCAACGCTGTGCGAATCACTTCGCAGGTGCGGGCCTACCACATCAAGTGGTCATGGCCACTTACCCACGGCTGCGTCGGCCCTGTGCATAACCGCAAGGAGACCGACCCATGGGAAAGACCCCTGGTTCAAACACCGGCCGAAACGGCGGTATCTACCAAGAGATCGGTCCCCGCGGGGGCCGCCACGACAACTACGCGACGGTGCCGGACAACACCCGGCTGCCGCCCACCTCCTCGCCGGGTTCGACGTGGGTTCCGACCCACCGCACGCCCGACAGCAAGCGATAGGAGGTCGCCGTGGTGGAAATCCCCCAACGCCCGATCATCCCCGAACGACCGGTCCAGCCGATGCCCATGCCTCGGCCCCAGCCGTTCACGCCGCCCTGGCCTAGCCGGGGCTGACGCAACTCTCGGGCGGCGGCTCCCGCCGTCGCCCAACCTTTAAGGAACATCAAAATGGCCGATTCACAGGTCACGTGCATCAACAAGCAGCCGCGCAACGACACTCATGAAGGCATCACTCACCTGGGCGGCTCCGGGTGGAAGTGGACCCGCCAGCAGGTCATCAACTCGATCGAGGACAAGACCAACACCTTCTACACAATGGTTGGCGGCAAGCGGGCCAACGTAGGCGTCGTAGGCGGCGCCAACGGCAAGTATGTTCGCACCTACGCCGACGGCGTTTGGAACGACAACCTTCTCGCTCTGCCCGAGTGCGCGTGACCGAGTTGCGCTCCTCGGACCTTAGGCACCGAGGAGCGCAGGCCGGCATGCCCCAGCTACGTGGACGCCCAGACGATCTGCTCCGGCGCAGGCCATCAGCGTCAACAGTTCTTCGCTGGGTGTCGGGACCTCAGCACCCTCACCGTCGATGAACTCACGCTGCCGCTGCGCAATGTCACCGCGCCCGTTGGCGCCTGGGAAGACGCCTCCTACAACTTCGTCATCACACCTTAGGAGTGACGGTAACGACTTCGGCCACATGAGGGTGAGGCCGACTGCCCCGCGTTTTCTTAGTGAGCAGGGCATCCGGTGGATCAAACGATCTTTGTGTCGTCAGGCGGCCCCACTTTCTCGACAACGGCCCAGGCCGTGATAGCTGGTGTGTCGCCCTCAACCACGGAGCCACCGATGGCGACCCGCGACACCGCGATCAAGCGCACCACCCTTGGTGAGTTCCTCACCGGACTCGCCGCCGTGCTCACGGCCCTAGCGACCCTCTTGAATCTCTTCCTGCACCATGGCGCTGGCCACGGCTGATGCAACGATTGCGGAAGGGGAAGCGGCTGGTGAAGCCCCACAAGCCGGCCGCTCCCGATCCCGTCGAGATGTCGATCCGCGCGCAGGGCAACCTCTCCGACGTCGTGCGGAAGTCCGGCCCGGCGTTCCGGGCGGCGCACCCCACGGGCTTCGCGCTGGTGGCGGACATCAACCCAGTCCTTCAGCGGATGATCTTCCTCGCCATCGAGATGCATGGCGATAACCCGATCTACTCTGCTGAGACGTTCTCCACCCGCATCCTCATCCGGTGCGTGTCGTTCTGGCAATCCGCCATGCTCCTTACAGAGTTGGGGCTGACGCTTGAAGCCGAGACGCTGTTGCGCAGCGTGACGGAGGGCACGGTCCTGCTTCAAGGCCTCGACGCCATCCCTGAGAAGACCCTGAACCACATCCGCGACGACAGCGTGCGGTCTGAAATCCAGCGCACACGGCTGTTCGCCGCAGCCATCGCGGAGGACGATCCCGTTAAGATGGCGGAGTTCGAGGAGCGCATCGCTAAGTTCCAGGCGTTAGAGCGCGACAAGAAGCGCGACCTCCATGAGATTGCGAAAGACTCCGACGCGCTCTCATCCTACTTCCTCTTCCGGCAGTTATCAGCCGACGCCGCACACGTCAGCCTCAACTCTCTAGAGACTCACGTCTTTCGCAACGAGGCCGGAGACGCGAAGGGCTACAACATCGGTCCGATGGTTGACGGCGTGGAGCGCGCTCTCAACCTTGGTGCACAGACGGTGCTCGCCATGTCGGCGGCGTTCGCGTTCATGTGGAAGCTGGAAGGCCTCCAGGCCGAGCTAGGAGACCTCCAGGCCCGCTCACTGGCGGAAGCCAAGACGATCTCCCGCACGCCACCTATCGGCTAGGCAGCGCTGCTCGCTGGCTGGCCACCGCTCCTGTGCAGCCGTGAACGCTCCAGACTGCGCAGGGGAGGCCGCTGGGTGACCTCGGACCCAGTCCGCTAGGGTGGTAGCGGACCGCCCCGTCACGGGCTTCCAGCACGCGTCCCTGAGTCGCTGGCGGGCATGCTGATACATGGAAGAGCTATCCGGCTCCGCGACGCCGTTGATCAATCGCGCGGGGGAGCCCTCTCGGGCGGTCCGGCGCCGGCTGCGAGCTGCAGGTGAGGTCCCCGTTGAACATCGCATGGAGACCGACGACCCCATCACGCCCCGCTACCTGGCGGACCTGCTCGCGGAGAAAGCGACGGAGCGCCGGGATACGCTCGGCGTCCCCGGCATCGCCCTTGAAGCTGCCAAGCCGCCGCTTGTTCTCCGACCTCAGCCGCTGCTCAAGCTGCCAGGGCTGTAGAATCGGTAGCAGATGCTGGAAGCCCCGGAAGCACCATGACCGCAGGTCCTCCATGGGGTCTGGCCGCTGTGCACCTAGAGCATAGGCCCGGGTCCGAGCGAGCGGCGTGAGGGTGAGATGCAGCGGCTCGACCGACAGCACGCTGATCTCCGAGACGTCAGCCGTTCGGTCGTCGAGCGCCCAGATGGCAGTGGTCCGCGCCATCTTGTGCGAGGCCTCCTCGCGGAATGGCGGGTAAAGAGGTTTGGTATTGCAATTCCGGGGCGGGTCACGGCTGACGCCGAAGTCAAGCGCGCCCAGCTCTTTGCTCGCCGGAGCACGTCCTGCACTAAGCGGTGCCTCAAGGTCCGCGAGGAGCTGCTCCTCTAGAACTCCGGAGTCGACACCAAGGAGCAGAAGGTCCGTCTCGTTCAGGTCACACCGAGAGACTTGCGCACGGGAGGATGGCAACGACTCACGGCCGTCGAAGGCGCGCACGAGCTGAAGCTCGTGCGGGTTGTCGATTTTCATGTTGGATGGAGACTTCGTGTCCGAGAGCAACCCGCATCGGCCGGACACACTGACGGATG
Source organism: uncultured Caulobacteraceae bacterium (assembly GCA_964242255.1). GTDB lineage: Bacteria > Pseudomonadota > Alphaproteobacteria > Caulobacterales > Caulobacteraceae > JASLDZ01. The sequence continues at coordinate 37,209 of CAXTCO010000004.1, forward strand.
CAAGCTTGCCGGAAGGAGCGGCTTGGCCGCGACGTCCGGGAGAGGTGTGCTCGGGTGCGCCGAGACAACTCCCTCTACCTAGACCCAGCTGTCGTGTCCATCCTCTCCGGAGAATGGGGGGGACGCCGAGGGAGCGGGCGAGACGCCGCAGGCGGCCCGCGGACGAGCGCGGCTCCCCTCCGCCGTAGGCGGAAGCACCGGCGCTCCTTAGTTTCTGTTCTTCTCTCTTCTTCCTTTCTAATCAGAGCTTACCGTTATGTAGATGGACTAGAAGATCGCGCTCGGGCACGCCCGCGGCGGACGGGCACGCGCGTGGAGTAGCGTCCGCTTTTTGTCAATACTCGAAGACGCGTGGTTGCTGGGTCGGGTGTGCTGCCCATCCCGCGCCGGTGGACCGTCCATCTTATACTCGCTTCGTGAGACGCGGACGAGGCGGCATCTGCCCGGTCGCCTACTTCATGATTTGCTCTAAACCGCGGGTTTGGCTCAGACGCCTCCATCGTCGGGCGCAGGCAAGCGCAGGTTAGTGCAGGTAGTCGCAGGATAGGTGAACCGCAAGAACCTCTTCCTATGCATAGATTTCGCTTGTCCCGGCAGGGTAAGAACTTGGAAAACGCGTCTGACGCGCAGGTTAGCGTCGCCTTGGTGCCGGACGCCCAACGGCTGTCGCTGTCTTACTTCTCACCCCCGCCTCGCTCATCCGCTCGCGCTGGGTTGCGCTTGCCATCGCGAAGGGCTACCAGAAGCTCACCTCATCGGTCTGCCACACAGCCGATCATCGCCTCCGGCTGGCAGGGCCTAAGCGACGGGTAGCCGATCCGCAAACCGGCTTACGCGCTTGCGGTGTCGCCCACTTGCGCGAACTAGGTCTTCATCCCTTGAACCAACCAACCTTCTGCCGGGTGCCCGAAGGCGCGCCCTCGCCTCGCAACGTGCATCGACTCGACCATCCCCAACTCCTCACCACCAAGGAGGCTGGGCGATACCTAAGTGTCTCCCACCGGACCCTAGAGGACTGGCGCCTGCGTGGTGGCGGACCGGTGTTCCGGAAGCTCGGCGGCTCGATCCGCTATGCGGTCCAGGACCTGCTCGCCTTCATCGATCGCGGAGCACGAACGAACACAGGCCAGCGCGCCGCCTGACCCGGAGCTTCCATCTAGCTTCCACGACCTCCGGCAAGCCCACGGCCCTCAGGCCTTTGGCGTCAGAAAACCACACCCGAAACAATGAGAAAGGGTGGTGCCGCCTAGGTGACTCGAACACCTGACCTACGCATTACGAATGCGCCGCTCTACCGGCTGAGCTAAGGCGGCCCGCGCGGTGAGCGGCTCCTTAGCGGGCGGGGGCGGGCCTGTCGAGCCGGGGCGCCAGCGCCAGGAGGTCGCGCTCGCGAGGGGCCGCGGCGGTCCGCCCCGGCCAGGGAAGGGCCGCGGGACGGCACGCGTCCGAAAGCGCCAGCACGAGAGGCGGGCGTGCGACGGCGAGGTCCGCGGCCGCGGCGCCCAGGGCGCGGGCGGCCCCCGCCGACTGCAGCGTCACGGCGTCCAGCCGACCCGCCGCGAGCAGCGCGAGGGCGCGGCGCGGGGGCGGGTCCACCCGCTCCGCGGCGTAGAGGGCGAGGGGCCGCGCCTCCACGCCCGCGGCCGCCAGGGCCGACGGAAGGTCGAAGGCCGGCGCGCGCGCACCGGGGACCAGGACGGCGGCGGCGGGCGGCGCGGCGGCGATCAGGTCCGCCAGGTCGCGACCGCCCCCGTCGGCGTCCGTCACCGCGGCGAAACCGGCGGCGCGAGCCGCCGCCGCCGTGGCGCGTCCCACGGCGAAGACCGGACGGTCGCGACGGGCGGTCAGGGCGGCGAAGGCGCGCACTCCCGCCGCGCTGGTGAAGGCGAGCGCCGACACGCCCTCCAGGTCGGGCGGCGCGGCGGCCAGGGTCCGCACGGCGATCAGGGGGGCGACGAGCGGAAGGTGGCCCTGGGCGCGCAGGGCGTCGGCCGTGGCACGGGCGGCGGGGCGGGCCCGCGTGACCCAGATGCGCCAAGGACGCTCAGCCACGGCGGACGGCGCCTCGGTTCAGCCCGCGCCGAGCGCCCGCGCCATCGGCCGCTCCGAGCCGTCGGCGGACGGCCGGGTCGAGGGCGGCGCGGTCGGGCGGGATCGAGGGCCTCGGCGTGGGAACGGACCGACCTTCCGCTACACGAGCCCTGCGGGGGCGGCAACGCGGCCGTACGCACCCTCATGCCTACGGAACGGAAGAGAGCCGGTTGATCCCCGCCGTCGGGAGCGCCACACCGGGGCCGTGCCCGCGCTCACCATCCTGGGGATCGAGACCAGCTGCGACGAGACCGCCGCGGCCGTGGTGCGCGGCGGCGACGGCGCGGGGCCGGCGCAGGTGCTCTCCTCCGTGGTGGCGAGCCAGGCGGCGGCGCACGCGCCCTACGGCGGCGTGGTGCCGGAGGTGGCGGCGCGCGCGCACGTCGAGGTGGTGGATCACGTGATCGCCCAGGCGATGCGCGAGGCGGGGATCGGCTGGGGCGGGCTGGACGGGGTCGCCGCCACCGCGGGGCCGGGCCTCGTGGGCGGCGTGATGGTGGGGCTGGCGGCGGGCAAGGCGGCGGCCCTGGCGCGCGGCCTGCCGTTCGCGGCGGTGAACCACCTGGAGGGCCACGCCGTCTCCGCCCGGCTGGGGGGCGAGGCGCCCTGTCCCTTCCTGCTGCTGCTCGTCTCGGGCGGGCACTGCCAGCTCCTGGACGTGCGCGGCGTCGGCGACCACCGCCGGTTGGGCTCCACGATCGACGACGCGGCGGGCGAGGCGTTCGACAAGATCGCCGCCGTTCTCGGCCTGCCCTACCCCGGCGGACCGGCGCTGGAGCGGCTGGCGCGGGACGGCGACCCGGCGCGCTTCACGCTTCCCCGCATGCTGCTGGGCCGCAAGGGGTGCGACTTCTCCTTCTCCGGCCTGAAGACGGCCGCCGCGCGGGTCGCGGAGCGCGAGGTCCGCACCGACCGCGACCGCGCCGACCTCGCCGCCGCCGTGCAGGCCGCCATCGCGCGCCAGCTGGCGGAGCGCTCGGCCGTGGCGCTGCGCCTCCACGCGGCGGAGCACGGCGGCGCGGGGCGGCTGTTCGTCGTCGCAGGCGGCGTGGCGGCCAACGCCCATGTGCGGGCTGAGCTGCAGCGCACCGCCGCCTCCGCCGGATGCCGCTTCCTCGCTCCGCCGCCCGCCTTCTGCACGGACAACGCCGCCATGATCGCGCTGGCGGGGGCCGAGCGGCTGGCGCTCGGCTGGGCGGACGGGCTGGACGCGCCCGCCCGGCCACGGTGGCCGCTCGACGAGGCGGCGGCGCGGGAGGCGCCGTCCCACCGCTTCGGGCGCAAGGGAGCCAAAGCGTGACGGGTGACGAAGCCGTCGGCGCCTGGACGGTGCTGGACGAGGCGACGGTGGTGCGCGACCGCTGGATCGACCTCGTGCGCCAGCGCTGCCGCACGCCGGCGGGCGCCGAGCTCGACGACTTCTATGTCCAGCGCCAGCCGGGCTGGGTCAACGTGGTGGCGGTGACGCAGGCCGGCCGCCTGCTGCGCGTGCGCCAGTGGCGGCAGGGTGCGCGAGTGGTCAGCATCGAGCTGCCGGGAGGGGTGGTCGATCCGGGCGAGACGCCGGAGGCGGCCGGCGCGCGCGAACTCCTGGAGGAGACCGGCTTCCGCGGCGGCGAGCCGGTGCGCTTGGCGGCGCTCTGGGCCAACCCGCACAACCAGACCAACCGCACCACCACGGTGCTGATCGCCGGCTGCCGCCGCGTCGCCGCGCAGGCGCTGGACGCCACGGAGGCGCTGGAGGTGGAGGAGGCCGACCCCGCCGTCGTGCTGGAGGACGTGCGCACCGGCCGCATGGAGCACGCCCTGCACGTGGTCGCCGTGCTCGCCGCCCGCCTGCACCGGCCGGACCTGTTCGGGGAGCCCGACGCGTGACGGCGGCCGTCGGCGTCATCGGCGGCGGCGCCTGGGGCACCGCCCTGGCGCAGGTCGCCGCGCGGGCGGGCGGCCGCGTGCTGCTGCAGGCGCGCGAGCCGCAGGTGGTGGAGGCCGTCAACGCGCGGCGAGAGAACCCTTTGTTCCTGCCCGGCGTGCGGATCGAGGACGGCGTGGCCGCCACCGCCGAGCTGGCCGACCTCGCCGCCTGCGACCTCGTGCTGGCCGTGGCGCCGGCCCAGCACATGCGCGACGCCCTCGCCGCCTTCGCCCGCCACGCCCGGCCGGGGACGCCCCTGGTGCTGTGCTCCAAGGGCGTGGAGCAGGGCGCCCTGGCGCTGATGACGCAGGTGGCCGCGGAGGCCGCGCCGGGCTTGCCGGTGGCGGTGCTCTCGGGGCCCTCCTTCGCGAGCGAGGTGGCGCGGGCGCTGCCCACGGCCGTGACCCTGGCCTGCCCCGACCCGGCGGTCGCCGCGCGCATCACGGAGGCGCTCGCCGCCCCCGGCTTCCGCCCCTACCTCACCGACGACCTCGTTGGGGCGGAGGCGGGCGGCGCGGTGAAGAACGTGCTGGCCATCGCCTGCGGGGTGGTGGAGGGCCGCGGCCTCGGCCGCTCGGCGCACGCCGCCCTGATCACCCGCGGCTTCGCGGAGATGACGCGCCTGGGCGTCGCCCTGGGCGGCCGGGCGGAGACCCTGGCCGGGCTGTGCGGCCTGGGCGACCTGGTGCTCACCTGCTCCTCGCCGCAGTCGCGCAACATGAGCGTGGGCCTGGCGCTCGGCCGCGGCGAGACGCTGGAGGCGGCGCTCGGCGGCAAGCTTTCGGTGGCGGAGGGCGTGGCCAGCGCGCCCGCCGTGACGGCGCTCAGCCGTCGCCTGGGCGTGGACATGCCGATCTGCGAGGCGGTCGCCGCCGTGCTGGCGGGCGCGCTCGACGTGCAGACCGCCATCGACGGCCTGCTCGCCCGTCCCCTGCGCCCCGAAGCGGACTAGAGGAGCACGCCCATGCCTGGCGACCTGGTGATCGTGGCGTACCGGCCCAGGCCGGGTCGGGAGGCCGAGCTGGACGCGCTGATGCGCGACCACGTCCCGCGCCTGCGCCGCCTCGGCCTTGTCACCGACCGCGAGCCGGTGATCTGCCGCGCCAGGGACGGCGCGGTGGTGGAGGTGTTCGAGTGGCGCGAGGGCGCGGTCGCCCGGGCCCACGAGCATCCGGACGTCCAGGCGATGTGGGGCGAGTTCGAGGCCGCGTGCGACTACACGCCCCTGCGCACGCTTGCGGAGACGGCCGAGATGTTCGCCACCTTCACGCCGCTGGAGCCCTGATGCCGCTGTTCACCGTCACCTGCCGCGACAAGCCGGACAGCTTCGACCTGCGCGCCCGCACGCGCGACGCGCACCTGGCCTACCTCGCCGAGCAGGGCGGCGCCGTGCGGCTGGGCGGCCCGTGGCTGGACGGCGAAGGGCGGTCGGTGGGCTCGCTGCTGGTTGTGGAGGCGGAGGACCTCGCGGCGGCGCAGCTCTTGGCGGATGGCGATCCCTACGGCCGCGCGGGCCTGTTCGCCTCCGTCACCGTCGAGCCGTGGCGGCTGGTGATCGGCGGCTTCGCTTGAGCGACGACGCGCGGCCGGCCGCCGGCCTGCGGCTCTGCGCGCTGGACGAGCTGCCCGACCCGGGCGCGCGCGGCTTCCGCTTCGAGCCGACGAGCGCGGGCGAGGACGCGCGGCCGTTCCAGGGCTTCGTGGTGCGGCGCGGGGCGGAGGTGGCGGGCTTCGTCGACAGCTGCCCCCACGTCGGCGCCCCGCTCTCGGGCGACCCGCACCGCTACCTGACACGGCGCGGCGACTACGTGATGTGCTTCAACCACGGCGCCCTGTTCCGGCCGGACGACGGCGTGTGCGTCGCGGGCCCGTGCGTCGGCCGGGCGCTGCGGCCCTGGGCGGTGGCGGTGGAGGACGGGGCGGTGGTGACCGGCTAGCGCCTGCGCAGGCGCACCACCACCAGCGCCGCAAGCGCCACGGACGCCAGCCCGACCGCGAAGCCGAGCGCGAACTCCGCCGGGGAGGCGATCCCAGGCGCTCCCGCCCGGAGCATCACGGGCGCGAGCGCGCCCAGGATCACCACGCCCGACCCCGCGAGGACGGCGGCTCGGCGGCGAGGGCTCAGGTGACGCATAGGGACGAGGCTCTCACCCCGCCGTGCAGGCGGCAAGCCGTCAGGCCTCCAGCGCCGCCACGCCCGGGAGGGTCTTGCCCTCCATCCACTCCAGGAAGGCGCCGCCCGCGGTGGAGACGAAGGTGAGTTCGCCCGCCACGCCGGCGTGGTTCATGGCGGCCACCGTGTCGCCGCCGCCGGCGACCACGACGAGGCGACCGTCGCGGCAGCGCTCCGCCGCGTGCCGGGCCGCCGCCACGGTGGCGACGTCGAAGGGAGGCATCTCGAACACGCCGAGGGGTCCGTTCCAGATCAGGGTGGCGGAGTTGTCCATGGCGCGCTTCAGCCGCTCCACGGTCTCCGGGCCCGCGTCGAGGATGCGCTCCTCCTCGTCCACCTCGCCGAGGCCCCGCACGCGGGCCGGAGCGCCCGGGGCGAGCTTCTCGGAGACGACGATGTCCAGCGGCAGGAACAGCTTGCAGCCGTGGCGACCGGCCAGGCCGATGATCTCGCGCGCGGTGTCGGCCAGCTCCTTCTCGCAGTAGGAGGCGCCCACGTCGTGGCCCTGTGCGAACAGGAACGTGTTGGCCATGCCGCCGCCGATCGCCAGCTTGTCCAGCCGCGTGACCAGGTTCTTCAGCAGGTCGAGCTTGGTCGAGACCTTGGATCCGCCCACGATCCCCATCACCGGGCGCTGCGGCGAGCCGAGCGCGCGCTCCAGCGCGTCCAGCTCGCGCTCCATCGCCAACCCGGCGTAAGCGGGCAGCCGCCGCGCCAGCGCGTCGGTGGAGGCGTGCGCGCGGTGCGCGGCGGAGAAGGCGTCGTCCACGTACAGGTCGCCCAGCGCCGCGAGCTCGCCGGCGAAGCCGTCGTCGTTGCGCTCCTCGCCCGCGTGGAAGCGCAGGTTCTCCAGCAGCGCGACCCCGCCGGGCTCGAGCCCGTCGACCACCACCTGCGCGGCGGGGCCGACGCAGTCGTCGGCGAAGGCGACCGGCTGCTCGAGAAGGCCGGACAGGGGCTCGACCACGGGCCGCAGGCTCATGGATTCGACGCGCTTGCCCTTGGGCCGGTCGAAGTGGGCCAGCAGCACCACCTTGGCCCCCCGCGCCGACAGCGCCGCGATCGTCGGCAGCGCCGCGCGCAGGCGCGTGTCGTCGGTGACGCGCCCGGCGTCCATGGGCACGTTGAAGTCGACGCGCACCAGCGCGCGCTTGCCCGCGAGGTCGCCGGCCTGGTCGAGGGTGCGGTAGGCCACGCTCAGAAGAACTTGGCCATCGCCAGCGCCGTGTCGGCCATGCGCGTGGAGAAGCCCCACTCGTTGTCGTACCAGCTGAGCACGCGCGCCATGCGGCCGCCCACCACCTGCGTCTGCGGCAGGGCGAAGGTCGAGCTGTTGGCGATGTGGTTGAAGTCGGTGGAGACCAGCGGCTCGTCCGTGTAGCCCAAGACACCCTTCATCGGCCCGTCCGCCGCCGCGCGCACCGCCGCGTTGATCTCGTCCGCCGTCACGTCGCGGCCGGCCTGCACCACCAGGTCCACCACCGACACGTTGGCCGTGGGCACGCGTACGGACGAGCCGTCCAGCTTCCCCTTCAGCTCGGGCAGCACCAGCCCCAGCGCCTTGGCCGCGCCCGTGGAGGTGGGGATCATGCTCTGGCCGGCCCCGCGGGCGCGGTAAAGGTCCTTGTGCATCTGGTCGAGCGACGGCTGGTCGTTCGTGTAGCTGTGGATCGTGGTCATGTAGCCGCTCTCGATCCCGGCGAGGTCGTGCAGCACCTTGGCCAGCGGCGCGAGCGCGTTGGTGGTGCAGGAGCCGTTGGAGACCACCACGTCCTCGGCGGTCAGCTGCGCGTCGTTGACCTTGTAGACGATGGTCTTGTCCGCCCCGTCGCACGGCGCGGAGACCAGCACGCGCTTGGCGCCCGCCTCCAGGTGCGCCGAGGCCTTCTCCTTGCTGGTGAAGATGCCGGTGCACTCGAACGAGATGTCCACGCCCAGCTCGCGGTGCGGCAGCTCGCGGGGGTCGCGGATGGCGGTGACGCGCATCTTGCCCAGGCCCACGTCCATCCAGTCGTCGCCGGTGGAGACGGTCGCGGGGAAGCGGCCGTGCGTGCTGTCGTAGCGCAGCAGGTGCGCGTTGGTGGCCACCGGGCCCAGGTCGTTGATCGCCACCACCTCGATGTCGCGGCGCGCGTGCTCCACGATCGAGCGCAGCACGAGGCGGCCGATGCGGCCGAAGCCGTTGATGGCGACGCGAAGGGCCATGCGGGACGTGTCTCCTGATCGGTGTCGGGGTGGGCGCGGAGCTTGGCCGCGCGCGCGTTGCGCGGTCTGTCGCGGGCGCGACCGGGCGAGTCAAGCGAGGCGGGTCGTTGCGCGGCCAAGCTCGAACCGACACGGACCTGCCCCGTTAACGGCGGTCACGGACACGGAGCAGGCTCATGGCGCGGTTCAGCGGCAAGGTGGTGATCGTCACGGGCGGCGCGTCCGGCATCGGCGAGGCGGCGGCCAAGCGCTTCGCCTCCGAGGGCGCGATCGTGGCGGTCTGCGACAAGGAGCAGGACCGGATCGACCAGATCAAAGGCGACCTGCCCGGCGCGCAGGACGTGCACGCGGCGGTGGTCGACGTGAGCGACTACGCGGCCGTGGAGCGCTTCGTGGCCGACGTGGTGGGCCGCTTCGGCCGCCTCGACGTGCTGTGCAACAACGCCGGCACCGACCACACGGGCGCCGTGGACGACGGGGAGCTGGAGGACTGGCGCACCCTGATGGGCACCGATCTCGACGGGGTGTTCCACTTCACCCGCGCGGCCATCAAGGAGCTGCGCAAGACCAAGGGCTGCATCGTCAACACCTCGTCCGTCTCGGGGCTCGGCGGCGACTGGAACCACAGCTTCTACAACGCGGCCAAGGGCGCGGTGACCAACTTCACCCGGGCGGTTGCGCTGGACGAGGGCAAGCACGGCGTGCGCGTCAACGCGGTGAACCCCACCATCGTGCGGACGGCCATGACCGCCGACTTCTTCAAGAAGCAGGAGCTGGTGGACGCCTTCGTCGCCCGCATCGCGCTCGGCCGCGTGTCCGAGCCGGAGGACATCGCGGGCGCGATCCTGTTCCTGGCCAGCGAGGACGCCCGCTTCGTCACGGGCGCCAACCTGGCGGTCGACGGCGGGCTCACGGCGTCGAACGGCCAGCCGCCGCTTCCGGCGGACTGACCTCGGGACGGCGGCTTGGGGCCCCCGCGCGAACCGGTCTATAGGCCCTCGCCTGCGGCTCCCCCGTCCGCCCGGAGCCGTCCGGACGCCGCCCATGCCCGACGACTCCTCCCCGCTCGACGCCGCCGCCCGACGCCTGGAGACGGCGCTCGTCCGGCTGGAGCAGAAGGTCCGCGCCGCGCCCGCCGCCGCGAAGCCCGGTCCGGACCCCGTCGTCGAAAGCGAGCGTCGCAGGCTGGAGAGCGAACTCCGCGGCGCCCGCACGCGCGAGCGCCAGCTGGAGCAGGTGGCTGCGGAGGCGAGCGCCGCCCTGGGCCGCGCCGCCGCCGAGGTGCGGGCCGCCCTTGAGGCGGAGGCCTGAGAGTGGCCGTCGTCACCGTCGAGATCAACGGCAAGAGCTACGTCGTCGGCTGCGAGGACGGGCAGGAGGCGCACGTCGCCACCCTCGCCCGCCAGTACGACGCCCAGGTGCGCGAGGTGGGCGGCCAGGTGGGGCAGGTGGGCGACCTGCGCCTGTTCCTGATGGCAGCGCTGGTCACGGGCGACGAGCTGCACGACACGCGCGCCCGCCTGGCCCAGGCCCAGGCGGAGCTCGGGCGGTTGCAGTCGGCCGCCGCCCGCGCCGACGTGCGCGCGGCGCGCGCGCTCGACGCCG
>CAXTCO010000005.1:0-43226 GCA_964242255.1 uncultured Caulobacteraceae bacterium
CCAACTGGCGGATCGACCCGCGCCAGGCGGGCGGCGGCGCGGTGATGGACCTCGCGCCGCACGGGATCGACCTCGTCGACGCGCTCCTCGGCGAGCCGCTGGTCGAGCTGAGCGGGCTTCTGCAGACGCGCGTGCAGGACTACGCGGTGGACGACGGCGGCGTTCTGATCGGCCGCACGGCGGGCGGCGTGCTGGCCTCGATCCACAACAGCTACAACACGCCGGAGGGCCTGCCCCGCCGCCGCCTGGAGGTGACGGGCTCCCTCGGCCAGGTGGTCGCGCTCGACACCATGGGCCAGACGGCGGGCGGCTCGGTCACCCTGGTCGACGGCCTCACGGGTGCAGGAACACCCGTCGCCTTCGACGCCGCGGCCTCGCCGTTCGCAGAGCAGGCGCGCGCCTTTCAGGACGCGGTGCGCGGCCGCCCCCACGACTTCGACGCGGCGCGCGACCTCGCCGCCATGCGGCTGCTGGCCGGCGTCTACGGCGCGCACGCGGCCTCGTCCGGCGCCCGCGCCTTCGGTGCGGCGGCCTGATGCCGCTGCAGCCCTACGCCTGCGCCAACTGCGGCTTCTGGCAGGTCCACTTCGCCCCGCCGCCGGACTGCCCCGTGTGCACCGACGTGCGCAACGACCTGCCGGAGGACGGCTGGCGCTTCCTGCCCGAGGCGGAGGTCGCCGCCTCGCTCATCGGGAGCTGGCGCTTCGTCGCGGACGACCTCGTCGCCTTCACCACCTCGCCGCCGCTGGGGCTGAACGGCACTGGCTGGCTGCTGCTGCGGCCGGAGGGCAACGTCGCCTTCGAGGGCGCGCCCTACTATACGCCGCCCATGCTGGAGGAGATCCGCCGCCTGGGCGGGATCGGCGTCATCTCCGGCAGCCACTGCCACGGCTACGGCGCCCTGTGGCGGCTCCAGCGCGAGTTCGGCGCGCCCCTGGCCATCCAGCGCGACGACCTGCGCATGACCAAGGCGATGCGCGTCACCGACCCCTACGACGAGACGCTGGAGCTGGGCGACGGCCTGACGCTGCACCACGTCGGCGGTCACTACGAGGGCCAGGCCTGCCTGCACGACGCCCGCGGCCGACGCCTGTTCTGCGGCGACATGTTCAAGGTGGACCAGGACGCGGCCGGCCGCTCCACCGCCGTGTCGAGCCACAAGGCCTTCCACAAGGACATCCCGCTGACCCACGCCGAACTGCGCCGCTACCGCGACGTGATCTCGCCGCTGGCGTTCGACGCGGTGCTGACACCCTTCGAATACGCGCCCGAGGTGGGCCGCGACTTGGCCCTGGCGCTGCTGGACGAGGGCTTGTCGCGCCCGCCCGGCGTGAGGAGGGTGCCGATCTGACCCGCCGCAAGCTCACGGGCCTGCCCTCCGGCCTGCCGGACGCCGCCCGCGCCTACCTCGACGCCCTGCCCGCCGGCGAGGTGACCGCCTTCCCGCTCACGCCGCTGGACCGCACGGGCCTGCCCGTCTGGGTGGTCGCCCTGTTCCCCCAGGATGGGCGGCTGGACGGGATCATGCCCTACGGCGTCGGCTACGGCGCGACGGAGGCGCAGGCGGTGCTCGGCGGCCTGGGCGAGATCGCCGAGATGGTGGGCCCCACCCTCACCCTGGCCGGCGCGACGCCCCACCGGGGAAGCTGGACCGACCTGACGCGCGTCCTGGGCGAGGACGCCGTGGCTGACCCGCTCACCCTGGGTCTGCCCGCCGGCTCCCCCGCCGGGCGCGACACGCCCCTGGCCTGGACGGAGGCGCGACGCGCCCGCGACGGAGCGACCGTGCTCGTGCCGCTCGACCTCGCCGCCTACAGCCGCAAGGACCTGCCGGCCGGCTACACGCCTTTCACCACCGTGATCTCCAACGGCATGGGCGCCGGCCCCGACCGCGACTGGGCGACCGGCCACGGCCTGCTCGAGCTGCTGCAGCGCGACGGCAACGGCCTCCTGTTCCGCGCGCTGGACCAGGGCGTCGCCCTCGATCCGCCGGACGACCTCCCGGCGGACACGCGCGGGGTGCTCGACACCTACGCGGACGCCGGGGTGCGCGTGCTGCCCAAGTTCGCCACGGACGAGTTCGGCCTGACGAACGTGTACTGCGTCGGCTGGGACGAGGACGGCCGCGCCCCCGCCGCGCCCATCATGCTCACCGCCTGCGGCGAGGCCTGCCACCCCGACCGCAACGCCGCCCTGCTCAAGGCGTTGACCGAGTTCGCCGCCAGCCGTGCGCGCAAGGCCTTCGCCCACGGCCCCGCCGCCCTGGCCGAGCGCGTCGCCCCCGCCGGCTACGTCGAGCGGTTCATGCGGGCCAGCGGGTCCAACGCCAAGACGGGCGAGGGCCGCGCGTTCGAGGCCATGCGGGACTGGACCGGCCGCTCCGCCGCCGAGCTCAAGGCGTGGCTCGCGCCCACCATGCACGCCGTGCGGTCGCACAAGCCGTTCGCCGACCTGCCCACCACCCCCGCGCCGGACGGCCACGCCCGCGCAGCCGTCGCCCTGGAGCGCGTCCACGCGGCGGGGATCGACGTGCTCTACTGCGACTACGCCCCGCCGGGCGGCGGCTTCGCCTGCGGCAAGGTGATCGCGCCCGGATTGGAGGTGGAGACCATGAGCTACCACCGCATCGGCGCGCGCAACACCGCCAAGCTGATCGCCCGCGACCACCCGCTGATCCGCTTCGGCGCGCCCACGGACACGCTGAGGCCCGTCCGCCTGACGCCGGACGCCGAGGAGCGCCTGGGCCGCCCCCTGTTCGACACGGCGCTGGCGGACAGGATCGTCGGCCCGCTCTACCCTCTCTACCGGGAGCCGGAGGCGCACCACGTCGCCGCCGCGCAGGTTCCGGCATGACGCTCCGCTTCGCCTACAACACCAACGGCTGCGCCAACCACCGGCTGGACGACGCCCTCGAGCTGATGGCCCGCGCCGGCTACGACGGCATGGCGCTGACGCTGGACTTCCAGCACCTCGACCCCTTCGCGGCGGACTGGGAGGCGCAAGCGCGCGCCCTCAAGCGCCGGCTGGAGGCCTTGAGCTTCGGCTCGGTGATCGAGACGGGCGCCCGCTACCTGCTCGACCCGACGCAGAAGCACGAGCCCACCCTGGTGACCGCCACGCCGGCGGGCCGGGCGCGCCGGGTGGCGTTCCTGAACCGCGCCGTGGACATCGCTGCGATCCTCGGCTCGGAGGCGGTCAGCTTCTGGGCGGGCGTGCCCAAGCCCGGCGTGGACCGCGACGAGGCGCGCCGCTGGCTGTTGGACGGCCTGGAGCAGGTCACCGCCCACGCCCGCACGCAAGGCGTCGTCGCCGCCTTCGAGCCCGAGCCCGGCATGCTGGTCGAGACCGCGGCGCAGTGGGAGGCGCTGGGCGTCGACGGCCTCGCCCTCGCCCTCGACACCGGCCACTGCCTCGTCACGGAGGACGTCGACCCGGCCGAGGCCGTGCGCCGGTACGCCGACCGCCTCGGCACGGTGGCGCTGGAGGACATGCGCCGCGGCGTGCACGTTCACCTGCCCTTCGGCGAAGGCGACATGGACGTGCCCTCCATCCTGCAGGCGCTGACCGACATCCGCTTCGACCGCCTCGTCTGCGTGGAGCTCAGCCGCGAGAGCCCGCAGGCGCACCTCGCCATCCCGCAGTCGATCGCCTGGCTGCGCGAGCGCCTGGCCGCATGAGGATCTGCTTCATCAGCCGGCGCTACTTCCCGGCGATCAGCGGTATGAGCATCTACGCGCAGAACCTCTTGCGCGAGCTGGTCCGATGCGGCCACGATGTGACGATGGTCAGCCAGTATTACGGAGGCGGCCACGCCACCGTCTACGGCGGCGGCCCTCCCCCGCCCGTGCCCGGCGTGCGCGTGACCGGCCTGGAGGCCCTGGGCGAGCAGGACGGCGGGGACTTCGAACGCGACATCGCCGCCATGGCGGACGCGGTCCGGGCCGAGCACGCCCGCGCGCCGTTCGACGTGCTCCACGCGCAATACGGCTATCCGAACGGCTGGGCGGCGCTGCTGGCCAGCCGCGAGCTGGGCGTGCCCAACGTGGTCAGCCTCCAGGGCGGCGACGGGCACTGGGTCGGCTCCTGCTGCGCGGGCCACCGGGAGGCCATGCGCCGCGTGTGCCTGCACGCGGGCGCCCTCCTGATCGGCGGGACGAGCTTCGTCGACGAGGTGGCGGAGCGGCTGGACGTGCCCCGCCAGCGCTTCACCCTGATCCCCGGCGCGGTCGACACCGAGCGCTTCACCCCCGGCCACGCGCCCGGCGCGGCCGCCGATCCGCCCCGGATCCTCTACCACGGCCGGGTGGACCGCCGGAAAGGCGTGCTCGACCTCCTGGACGCCCTGACCCTGCTGCGGGCGCAGGGCGTACCGTTCGCCGCGACGGTCAGCGGGATCGGGCCGGACGTGGAGCCCGCCAAGGCGCGCGCCGCGGAGCACGGCTTCAGGGAGGCGCAGGTGCGCTTCACCGGCTACGCCGACTACGCCGACGCCCCCCGACTGTATGCGGAGGCGGACGTCTTCTCCTCGCCCACCTATGCGGAGGGCTTCTCCAACACGATCCTGGAGGCCATGGCCGCAGGCGTGCCCGTGGCGGCTTGCGACAGCGTGGGCGTCACCGACTGCCTGCGCGACGGCGACAACGGCCTGCTCACCCCCGCCGGAGACGTCCCGGCCCACGCCGCCGCCCTGCGCCGCCTGATCGAGGACGCGCCGCTGCGCCGCGGGATCGCGGAGCGCGCCCTGGCCGAATGCCGGTCGACCTACAGCTGGACCGCCGTGGGCGCGCGCATCCAGGAGGTCTACGCCCACGTGACCGGGACCGCGCCCGACCTCGCCTGGAGCCCCGACCTGCCGCCCGACCCGCCGGAGGCGCCCTGCCGCTTCCGGGCCGCGCCGCACCTGCTGTGACCCGCATCCTCGCCCTCTCGCCGCACCTGGACGACGCCGCCTTCTCCGCCGGGGGGACGCTGGCCCGGCTGGCGTCCGCCGGCGCCCGGGTGACCGTGGCGACCGTCTTCACCGCCACCGTGCCCGGCCCGCAGGGCTTCGCCCTCGCCTGCCAGCTCGACAAGGGGCTCGGCCCCGAGGTCGACTACATGGCGCTGCGCCGCGGGGAGGACCGCACGGCCTGCGCGCACCTCGGCGCCGAGCCGCGCCACCTGCCCTTCGCCGAGGCGCCGCACCGCGGCTACGCCTCGGCCCCCGAACTGTTCGCGGAGGTGCGGCCCGACGACGACGCGGCCGAGCGCGTCGCGCCCACCCTGCGCGCGCTGCTGGCCGAAATCCGTCCCGACCTCGTCTTCGCGCCGCAGGCGGTGGGCGCGCATGTCGACCACGTGGCGGTGGTGGAGGCCGTGGGGGCCCTCGCCCCGTCCGCGCCCGTGCTGTGGTGGCGCGACCACCCCTACGTGATCCGCCCCGGCGAGCCGAAGGAGCCCTACCGCACCCGCTTCGCCGCGGAGCCGGAGGCCGTGCTGCGCCTCGACGCCGACGCCCGGGCGCGCAAGACGCAGGCCGCCCTCGCCTATGCGAGCCAGCTCGGCTTCCAGTTCGGCGGCGCGGACAAGGCGCGCGCGGTGTTCGAGGCCGCCGAGCCGGTGGAGCGCTTCGCCGCCTCGCCGGAGGGGCTCGCGGCGCTGGAGCGCGCCGCGGCTTGAGGCGCCCTAGCGGCGGCCCGGCTTCCAGGTGACGGCGGCGGAGGCGGCGTAGTTCCACACCACGCCGACGGCCACGCCGGCCAGCCCCGCCAACCACCACACGTGGTCGTAGCGGTAGACCACGCTGCCCACGCCGACGTTGCCCACCGCCCCCACCAGGCTCACGCCGTAGAAGGCGAGCAGCCCGCGCCAGAAGGCGAGGCCCCGCAGGCGCACGTCTCGGTAGGTCACCGCGTTGTTCAGCAGGAAGTTGAAGGCGACGGCCGCCGCCACGGCCGCGGACTGCGCCGCCTGGAAGCCGGCCCCGGCGCCCAGCGCCGCCCGCAGCACGGCCAAGTGCACGCCGAGCCCCAGCGTCCCCACCGCCGCGAACATCAGGAAGCGCACGGGCAGCCAGCGCCCGAACAGCTTCTCCAGCACCAGGACCACCAGCTCCTGCACGGTGCGCAGGTCGAGCTTGCTCTCGCCCGCGCGCCGCTCGCGGAACACGTAGGGCGCCTCCGCCACCCGCAGCGGCGTGGGCGAGGAGGCGAGGAGGTCGAGCAGGATCTTCCAGCCGATGTTGGACAGGCGCGGCGCCGCCGCCTCCAACGCGTCGCGGCGCACGGCGAAGAAGCCGCTCATGGGGTCGGAGACGGCGACGCCGAGCAGGCGCCGGCTCCAGCGGGTGGCGGTCTCGCTCAGGCGGCGGCGGCCGGCGCTCCACTCCCCCGTGGAGCCGCCGCCCGCGTAGCGGGTGCCGACCGCCACGTCGCACGCGCCGTCCGCCACCAGGGCGTAGAGTCGCGGCAGCAGGGTCTCGTCGTGCTGTCCGTCGCCGTCGATCACCGCGGCCACGGGCGCGGCGCTGGCCAGCACCCCCTCCACCACGGCGGAGGCGAGACCCCGGCGCCCGATCCTCTGCACGAGGCGGAAGCGGCGGTCGCGGCGGGCGAGGCCCTGCAGGCGGTCCAGCGTGCCGTCGCGCGAGCCGTCGTCGACGAACACCGCCTCCCAAGCGAGCCCTTCGAGCGCCGCGGCCAGGGCTGCGGCCAGAGGCAGCACGTTCTCCGCCTCGTTGAGCACGGGAATCACCACGGCCAGCTGCAGCCCGCCCGCGGGTGCGATGTCGGTGGATGCGTCGCGGGGGGCGGCCGAGGCGTTCAGGTCGGGCCTCCGGACCTGGCGCCGAAGGGGATCGACACCGCCGAGCCGCGAACCGCGCGCGGAGCCGCGACGGCCGCCGCCGGCTCGAACCGGCGCGGCGCCTCCAGCCGGCGGCCATCCTCGGCGCGGAACAGCACCGCGTCACGGGCGTCCAGCAGGGGCGCCAGAACGTCGGGCAGGTCGCCGCGCTTGGGCGGCCGCGGCGGATCGCGCTCCACTCCCGCGACCGCGCCCGCGTCGAGCGCGTCGAGCAGGGCGGAGGCGTCGTGCGTGCGGGCGACCTGCTGGCCGTAGAGGAAGTAGTCCAGCGCGAACGGCTCGCCCGCCCAGAAGCAGAGCGCGAGCGTTTGGCACGCCACCGGTCCGCGCACCTCGGCGATGCGCCGCTCCATCCGGGGCCACGCCGCCCGTTCGACGGCCAGGGCCTTCAGCTCCGTGATCGCCACGCCGACGGCCAGGGGGACGAGCACGGCGAACGGCAGCAGCCACAGGACGACGCCCCGCGCCGCCGTCTTGCGCCCGGGCGCCGCCAGGGCGTGGGCCAGCACCGCGCCTCCGCCGACGGACAGGGCGACCAGCGCCTCGAAGTGCGCGTTGAAGTTCACGCCCTGGCCCCCGCGCTGCAACACGCCGAGGGGGACGGCCACGGCCACGAACAGCAGCGGCAGGTCCAGCCGCCGGTCCCCTCCGCGCAGTCGCAGCAGCGGCCAGGCGGCGGTCAGCAGCGGCAGCTGCATCGACAGGGGCCCGGCGGCCGTGAACATGCGCGCCCAGGAGACGTGCCGGGGCGCCTGCAGGATGTCGCGCAGGGCGGCCCAGCCATAGGTCCAGCCCACGCCGGCCATCGAGAGCGCGACGGCCGCGGCGCCCGTCGCGGCCCAGGCGAGGAGCGCGCGCCTGTGATGCATCAGCAGCCACAGGGTGACGGCCACCGGCAGCGCCAAGAGGTTGTGCTTCACCAGCCCGCCCGCCGCCGCCAGCAGCGCCGCGGCGGCCGTCCGCCGCAGGTCCGGCGACCCGCCCGGCCGGACCGGCAGGACCAGGGCCAGGGCCGGCGTCATCAGCGCGTGCGCCAGCCACTGCGGATCGTCCATGGCCAGGTAGGCGCGGAACTGGGTGGCGGCGAAGCCCAGCACCAGCAGCGCCGCGGCCCACGGCGCCCAGGAGCGGCCCGGGTCGAGCCGGCGCACCGCCCAGCCCGCCGCGGCGGCCGTCGCCAGCAGCGACAGGAGCGCGACGCCACGCCCCGTGACGATCAGGTCGCCGCCGAGGAGCCGGGCCAGTCCGCCGACGAGAAGGAACGACAGGGGCGGATAGTTGTCGCCCACCAGTCCGCCCGGGGGCGGATACAGCGGCCCGGCGCCCCAGGCCCGCGCCGCCTGGAAAGCGTTCCAACCCTCGTCGGGGTTGAACGACACGTGGACGGGGATCAGCCACACGCGCTCGGCCGCCAGCGCCGCCACGGCCAACGCCGTCAGCGCCAGCCCCGCGGGCGCCGCCCACGGCGGCGTTCGGAGCCCCGAATCTGCGGCGGCGCGGGCGGTCATGCGCCCGCCATAGCGGCGTAGGCCTGGCGCGGCGAGACGGCGGCGGCCCGCGTCGGCGACGCCCGCGACGTTCCCCTCCGTCCGGGCCTGAACTGAGATGCTCCAGCCCCACTTAAGCCGCGATCCCGGGTTGACCTGCGGACAGGGTGTCTGAAGCGTCGTCAGGTGACATTCGCCTGCGCCATCACGATCGACGACCCCAGCGGGGCCGCCGACGACGGCGGTGTAGAGCTGAGCTCGGCCGCCCCGTCGCAGATCTGCTTCAGCCCGACCCCCGGCCCGGGCGCGCCGGGGCGGACCCGGTGCGACGGGCTCAGCATCCTGACGCAGAAGCTCGGCCACATCTTCGGCGTCGACGGCTTCCGCACCGACCCGGAACCGACTTCCTGACCAGCCACAGCTGGCTCGCCTGATCGCAGGCTGCGGGCGCGGCCGGACCGCCTTGCCCGCGCCGTCGGACGCACCGCATAGAGCTCGCATGCGCGGGCCTGCGAACCTCATCGCCGCCGTTCTAGCGGCGTTGGCGCTCGGGTCCGCAGGCGGCGGCGCGGCGGCGGACGCCCCCGCCTTCGACCTCGCCGGCCCCGCCCTGCGGGTGACGGTGACGCGCGCAGGCGCCGCCCTGCCGATCGCGCAGACGCCCGACTTGGCAGAGGGCGATTCGGTGACCGTGCGCGCCGACCTGCCGGACAGCCAGTCCGCGCCCTACCTGCTGGTGCTCGCCTTCCTGCGCGGGGCGACCAACCCGCCGCCGCGCGAGTGGTTCTCCCGCGCCGAGACCTGGTCGGCGGCGGGCCGGGCGGGCGTGACGGCGAAGGTTCCGCCCGGCGCGCGGCAGGCGCTGGTGTTCCTGGTCCCCCGCACCTCCGGCGACTACGCCACGGTGGTGGGCGCGGTGCGCGGCCGCCCCGGCGCCTTCGTCCGCGCCGCGCAGGACCTGACGCAGGCCTCCCTCGACCGCTCGCGCCTGACCGCCTTCCTGGCGGCGCTGCGGCTCAGCCAGGCGGCGGGGCCGGAGGACCTGAAGACGGCCTCGCCGCTCCTGGCCCGCAGCCTGGACCTGAAGCTCAACCCCGACTGCCTGCAGCGTGCTCCCGAAGGGCAGGCCGCCTGCCTGCTGCAGGGGCACGACGCCCTGGTGCTCAGCGACGGCCACAGCCGCTCCATCGTCGAGGCGCTCACCGGCGGCCCGGCCAGCGACCTCGCCCTGCACCTCAGCGCCTCGCCGGCCGCGGGCTACGGCGCCACCAGCCCCTACGTCGGCGCGGTGCTCGACATCGCGCGGCTGTTGGACTCGCTCAGGACCGCGCAGTTCCAGTACGTTCCGGCCCTGGAGGACGCGGCGGGCGACCGGCTGTCGCTGGTGCTGAACGCGGCGCCCTCGTTCCAGAACCCACGCTCGGTGATCGTGGCCGCCCTGCCGCCGGTCGGCCCGCCGCAGACGCCGCCGCTGCACGCCGTCGAGCCCGACGCCGTCGCCTGCCTGGCGCGGCCGGACCTCGTGCTGCCGGTCACGGGCGCGCCGCTGGTGTTCTCCACGGCCTACGCCCACGACCTCGTGCTGCACGCCTTCTCGCCCGACGGCCGCAGCGTGGACGCGCCGGTCTCCGCCGACGCGGCCAAGGGCGGCCTGGTGGTCGGGGCCGGAGACCGGTCCGGCATGGAGGGTCCGCTCACCGGCGTGCTGCGGGGGTCCTGGGGCTTCGCGCGGTTCGAGGGGCCGACGTTCCGCCTGCAGGGCGTGCGCGCGACGCCCTGGCGCAAGGCGGACGGCGACGGCCTCGTGGTCGGGCGCGACGACGAGGTGCGGCTGGAGGGTCCGTCCGCCTGCGTCACGCACGTACGCCTCCGGTCCGGCGCGGAGCCGGCGCGCGACATCGCTTGGAAGGCCGCCGGCGCGGACGCGGTCGCCGCGACCGCCCCCCTCGCCGACGCCAAGCCGGGCCCGGCCGTGATCGAGGTCGCCCAGTTCGGCTCCGGCCCGCCGCAGGGCACGGCCGTGCAGCTGTTCACCCAGGCCGCCCGCCTCGACGGCTTCGGCTTCCACGCCGGCGACGATCACGGCGTGCTCAAGGGCTCGCGGCTCGACACCGTGTCGTCGCTGGCGTTCGCGGGGGCGGACTTCACCCCCGGAGCCCTGTCGACGGGCGGAGGCGGCGACGAGCTGACCCTCGCCGTCGCCCCCGCCGCCGCCGCGCGCCTCACCCAAGGCCGGGCCGCCGTCGCACGCGTGACGCTGAAGGACGGGCGCTCCCTGCGGGTCGCAGCCGTGGTCGGGCCGCCGCGCCTGCAGGCGTCGCTCATCGCCGTGAGCCGCGACGACGCCGATGCGCCCGGCCCGCTGAGACTCGCGGCCGGCGACCTGCCCCGCGGCGCACGCCTGACTTTCTCCGTGCGTGCGGAGGGCCCCGTCCGCTTCTCCGCCGCGCCGACCGTGGAGGTGGCCGCCGCAGACGCGGCCGCGCCCGTCGTGCTGACACCGGCGCACGGGCTGACGGTGCTGGACGCCGGAGTGCTGGTGGCCCGCCTGGACACGGCGGCGGCGTTCACCGCGTCCGCCTACGGGCCGCTGCGGTTCCGCGTCGTCCAGGACGGCGTGGCCGGGGACTGGCGGCCGCTGGGCGTCCTCGTGCGCACCCCGGTCCTGCGGCGCCTGCGCTGCCCCGAGCGGACGCCCCGCGGCTGCGAGCTGGAGGGCGACGACCTGTTCCTGATCGAGGCCGTGTCGAGCGACCCCGACCTGCGCGCCTCCACGCCGGTGGCGGCCGGCTATACAGGCCGCACCCTGGCCACCCCCCGCCCCCGCGCCGACGGCCGGTTGTTTCTGCGCCTGCACGACGACCCGGCGCGGCCGGCGACGCTCGCCTTCTGAGGGATCAGCCGCGCCGGGGGCCCGGCGCGGCCGCGGAGCGGCGCTCCACCAGGGCGTGCTCCAGCACGCGGTCGGTCTCGACAGGCGGCGGGTCGCGTCCGCGGAGCTGGCGCGCGAGGAGCTCCACGGCGCAGGCCGCCATGGCGCGCACGGGCTGGCGCACGGTGGTCAGCGGCGGCCACAGGGTGGTGGCCGTGGCCGTGTCGTCGAAGCCGACCACCGTCAGGTCGCCCGGCACGTCCAGCCCCCGCCGGTGCGCGACGGAGACGGCGGCCGCGGCCATGTCGTCGTTGGACGCGAACACCGCCGTGGGCGGGTCGGCGGCGCCCAGCAGCGCCTCCGCCGCGCTGAGGCCCGAGGGGTAGTCGTACATGCCCTGCGCGAACACCAGGGCCGCGCCCTGCGCCTCGGCCACCGCCTGCTCCACGCCCGAGCGCCGCTCGGCGCTGGAGGCGTGGTCGGGCGCGCCGCCGATCAGGCCGATGCGGCGGTGGCCGAGCGCGAGCAGGTGGCGCGTCATCCCGTAGGCGGCGGCGCGGTCGTCGATCCGCACGTTGATCAGGCCCTCAACCGGCCTGCCGGCCGCCACCACGGCGGCCGGCAGCTTGGCCTGCGCCAGCGCCGCGCGCAGCACCTGCGACCCGCTGTGCGGCGGCGGGAGGACGACGCCGGTGGCGCCCGCGTCGACCAGCCGGCGCACGGCCTCCAGCTCCGCGGCCTCGCCCTCCTCGCACCGCACCAGGCAGACCTGCGCGCCCTGGCGCTGCGTCTCGTCCAGCACGCCGACGAGGAACTCGCTCAGGAAGGCGGCGGACGGGTTGGAGTGGATCACGCCCAGCCGCATCTCCTCGGCCTTGGCCAGGCTGCGCGCCGCGAGGTTGGGGGCGTAGTTGAGCTCGCGGATGGACGCGGCCACCGACTCGCGGGTGCTGCCGCGCACGTTGGGCTCGTCGTTGACGACGCGCGACACGGTCATGGGCGACACGCCGGCGTGCCGGGCGACGTCGGAGATGGTCACGACGCTGCGCGACCGCCGTCCGCTCCTGGCCATCTCCGCCCCTCTCCCGCCGTCCGCGGACGCTTGAGGCCGTCAACGCTCGTCGGCCAAGCCGCCGCGCCGTGAACCGCCCTGCATCCGTCGTCGCGACCCTGCCGTTCGAGGAGATGTTAGCGCGACCACGATTCGGCGCAGGCGGACGGGGTGTCGCACCCCGATCAGGCGGCGAGAGACGCGCCGGGATGGCGCGGCGAGGCCGGAATCACGCGGCATCTCGCCGCAGGCGGCGACCCCGCCGCGCCGTCCCGCGACACCTGCGGAGACGGGCCGGACAGGGCCGAAACCCTTTCCGGCCCGAAATCCTGTGATCGCTATCAAGCCTGCAAACACACCGGTTTAAGGCGACGGCGAGGTCGTGCGGACACCTTGTCGCGAACTTGACATGTGATGGCTCGGCAATAGCCTTGTCTCCAGTTCGCGGGTCGCCGCGGGCCCCGTAACGGCCGATCACGAGCCGGGGGCGTACAGGGGGAAGTTCATGACGGGCCTCAGGCTGCCGGCCGCTTTCGCGCGCTCGGTTTCACGCGCCGCCCTGGCGGCGGCCATGCTCGCGCCGGCCGCGGCCTGGGCGCAATCCGGATCGCCGCCGACCAATCCCGTGCAGGGCACGCCCGCCGCCAGCACCAACCCCCTCCCGCAGGGCGTCGGCAGCTCGCCGGAGAAGGGCGCGACCGCCACCAACGCCCAACCCGACACCACGGCCGACGCCACGGCGAACGAGATCGTCGTCACCGGGGTGCGGGCCAGCCTTGAGCGCTCCATCGCCATCAAGCGCGACTCGTTCGGCGTGGTGGACGCGATCTCGGCCGAGGACATCGGCAAGTTCCCCGACACCAACCTGGCCGAAAGCCTGCAGCGCATTCCCGGTGTGTCCATCGACCGGGTGAACGGCATCGGCACGACGGTGACCGTCCGCGGCTTCGGCGCCGACTACAACCTCGTGACCCTGAACGGACGCACCCTGTCGTCCTCGTTCGACCAGGCGGTGGGCGGCGATGTGAACGGCGATGGGGCGCAGGGCTTCGGCCGCTCGTTCGACTTCTCCAACGTCGCCACGGAAGGCGTGAAGACGCTGGAGGTCTACAAGACCGGCCGGGCCGCCCTGCCCGACGGCGGCATCGGCTCCGTCATCAACGTGGTGACGCGCCGCCCGCTGGACACGAACCAGACCGGCTTCACCGGCAGCCTCGGCGTCAAGGCCGACTACTTCCAGAGCGCCAGCGACTGCGACCACTGCGGCTCGCCCGTCACCCCCGATACGAGCGCCTTCCTGAGCTGGGCCAGCGACGACCACCGCTTCGGCGCCGCGCTGTTCGCCAACTATTCGCAGCAGCACTTCTCGATCGCGAGCGCCAACTCGGAAGACTGGAACGTACGCACCATCCAGGACTTCACGAACCCGGCGAACGGGATCGTGAACGCGGCGACCAAACTCACCAACCCGCCGCCGGCAGGCACGCTGGTCTCCTTCCCGAACGACAGCCGCTACAGCTTCTCCGACGACAAGTACGAGCGCTTCAACACGCAGGGCGTGTTCCAGTTCCGGCCCACAGACAACCTGACCCTGACGGTGGACGGCCTCTACGTGCGCAACTCGGAGGAGGAGCGGCGGTCGGACGACTCGAACTGGTTCAACCGCCCCTTCGGCCAGGTCACTTTCAACAAGCCGACCGGCGGCGTCGCCAGCGCGACCTTCCTCCAAGAGAACATCGGCGGCGTGAAGGACGTCGACTTCGAGAACCAGGACCGTGGACAGCTGAACCAGCTGGAAGACTTCGGACTGAACGCCAAATGGCGCGCTCGTGAGAACCTGACCTTCACGGTCGACGGGCACTACAGCAAGTCGTCGGTGACGCCGAACAACCCCAACGGAGCCAGCTCCACGACGGCCGGCCTGGCGTCCAACGTGGTCGCCGCCCACAGCCTCGACTACTCCAGCGGCGTGCCCGTCACGCACATCACCATCAACGACGCGCCGCAGGGTAACAACAACGGCGTCCTCGACATCGGCGACGTAGGCACCAACCACTTCCGCCAGTTCTTCAGCTCGCAGTCGCAAGAGCTGCAGGAGTATCGCGCCGACGGCGACTGGGATCTCGGCGAGGGCAGCCACCTCACCTTCGGCGCCAGCTACCGCGACACCAACACGCGGGCGCGCTTCGTCGCCACCGACCAGACGCTGGGCGACTGGGGCGTCACCGACGACGGCACCGTGGCCAAGGTGGCCGGCGACCTCGTCCACCAGTTCTGCCTCACCTGCAAGTTCGACACCAACCTGAATGCGACGGGCAACGACGCCGTGGCGTTCCGCGGCTCTCCGACCGCCATCTACAACCGCCTGAGCCAGTACTACCTAGGCCTCGGCCCCACCCACTCGATCAACACCACCGGCGACTCGAACAACGAGGTCGAGGAGAAGATCGCGGCCGTCTACACTCAGCTGCAGTGGAAGTCGCAGCTGATGGGCCACAACGCCGAGGTGGTGGCGGGTGTCCGCTACGAATACACCGACACGTCGGCGCGCTCGATCCTGCGGGTGCCCAGCGCCATCGTCTGGCAGGCGGACAACGACTTCAACGTGACGCTGCAACCGAACGCCTCGGCCGTGACCGGACACGGCCACTACGACAACGTGCTGCCGTCGATCGACTTCTCCGTCGATCTTAAGAAGAACCTGATCTTCCGTGCGTCGGCCAGCCGCACCATCGCCCGCACGCAGTACGGCAACCTTTTCTCCAACACGTCGGTGGGCATCCCGCCGCGGCCGACGGCGATCGGCGGCATCCCCACCGCGTCCGAAGGCAACACCGGCCTCCTGCCGCTCACCTCCAACAACTTCGACGTGTCTCTGGAGTGGTATTACGCCAAAGACAGCTATGTCTCGGTCGGCTTCTTCGACAAGCGGGTCGACAACTTCGTCGGCACCGGCACGACCAACGGCCCGCTGTTCGGCCTGAAGGACCCCAGCGCCGGCGCGGCGGGCACGCGCTCCGGCGCCGCCAAGACGCAGCTTCAGAACCTCGGCGCCGACCTCACCGACGTGAACCTGTTCACGCTGACCGCCCTGATCCAGCAGAACGCCGGCAACGTCGCCGCCGCCACGCAGCAGTTCCAGTCGCACTACAACACGACGACCCGCTCGCTGGATCAGAACTTCGTCAACCAGGAGCTTGCAGCGGTGGATCTCACCGCCAATCCGGAAGACCCGCTGTTCAACTTCCTGATCAGCCAGCCGGTCAACAACAAGTCGGCGCAGATTTATGGCTTTGAATTCCAGGGCCTGCACTTCTTCTGGGACACGGGCTTCGGCATCGGCGCCACCTACACCCACGTGGACGGCGACATCGGCTTCAACAACGCCGGTGATCCGGGCGTGAGCCAGTTCGCCCTGACCGGCCTCAGCGACACGGCCAGCGCCACGCTGATCTACGACAAGCACGGCCTGTCGGCCCGCCTGGCCTACAACTGGCGCGACCGCTTCCTGCAGAGCACCAGCCGCGGCTCCTATCTGAACCCGGTCTACGTGTCGCCCTTTGGCACGCTGGACGCGAGCATCAGCTACGACATCACGCCACATCTGGCGGTCACGGTTGAGGCGCAGAACCTGACCAACGAGAGCTACGGCACCTACGCCCGCCAGGACGTCGACTTCTGGCAGTACCAGGAGCTGAAGCGCCGCTTCATCGTCGGGGCGCGCTACCGCTTCTGATCGATGGCGCGCCGCCCGCCTCTCTCGCCGCGGACGGCATTGAGGCGGGCGGCCGGCGGCGCCATGGTGGACCCGCCCGCCCGTCCTGAGATCGGCGACAGGGGAGTTCCCGCCGTGGGCGGCTTCGAGGTCCTCAACAACGTCGACCACCACGACCTGCGCATCCGCCTCGGCCACGGGCCGCAGTGGGGCGACGCGGTCAACCTCGTGCTGGTGCTCCCCACCGAATACGAGGAGCTGCAGCGCGAATACCCCCTCCTCATCCGCAAGGACGAGCGGGGCGGCTGGCAGGCCGCGGCCATGCTGGGCTTCGACCTCGACGAGAACCTCTTCCTCAGGGACGGCGGCTGGGACGCACGCTACGTCCCCGCCGTGCGCCGCCTCGCGCCGTTCCGGCTCGCCTTCCCAGAGCCGGGGCCGGGCGAAGACGCGGCGGGCGACCCCATCGTCCAGATCGACCTGGATCATCCGCGGGTCAGCCGCGACGACGGCGCGCCCGTGTTCCGCGCGGCGGGCGGCCACGGCGCCTACCTGGAGCACGTGATCCGTCTGCTGCGCGCGGTCCACGTGGGCGTGGAGGCCGCACCCGCCATGTTCGCCGCCTTCGAGCGCTACGGCCTGATCGAGCCCGCCCACCTGGAGATCACCCTTGAGGGCGGCGACCGGCTGGACGTGCCCGACGTCCACACCATCGGGCGCGAGGCCCTGGCGCGCCTCCCCGCCGAGGCGCTGGAGGACCTGAACCGCCCGGGCTTCCTGCGGCTGGCCTTCATGCTGTCGGCCTCCCTGGCCAACGTGCCCCACCTGATCGACCGCCGGGCGCGCGCCCGCGCGACGTCGAGGCCGGCGTGACGCCCGCTCCCCGCTCCGTCGCACGCCTCTCCGCGGAGGAGGCGCGCCACGTCTCCGCGCCCGACCTGATCGCTGCAGGCGAGCCGGTGGTGATCGAGAGCCTCGCGGGCTCGTGGCCCCTGGTCGCCGCCGGCCGCGCGGGCCCACAGGCCGCGAGGGACTACCTGAACCGCTTCTACAACGGACGCCCGGGCGTCGGGTACGTGGGCGACGCCGCCATCGGCGGCCGCTTCTTCTACGACGACACGCTCACCGGCATGAACTTCGCCGCCGAGCGCACGCCGCTGGACGCCTTCATGGCGCGCATGGGCGAGGCGGCGGGCCGCGAGGGCGCCCCCTCCTTCTACGCGGGCTCCACGGACGCGGAGAGCTTCTTCCCCGGCCTTCGGACGGACAATCCCCTGTTCCTGGCCGAGCAGATCGCCGGGCGGCGCCCGCTCGTGAGCGTGTGGATCGGCACGCGCACGATCGCCTCGACGCACTACGACATGAGCAACAACATGGCGGTGTGCGCGGTGGGGCGGCGGCGCTTCACCCTGTTCCCGCCGGACCAGGTGTCCAACCTCTACCCCGGCCCGCTGGAGCCCACGCCCGGCGGACAGGTGGTGAGCCTCGTCGACCTGCGCGCGCCCGACCTGGAGCGCTTCCCGCGCTTCGCCGACGCGATGGCCGCCGCCCGGGTCGCAGACCTCGAGCCCGGCGACGTGCTCGTCTACCCCGCCCTGTGGTGGCACGACGTGGAGACGCTCGACGATTTCAACGTGCTGGTGAACTGGTGGTGGAACGACGCCGCCGGCTACATGGACACGCCCATGACGACCCTCCTGCACGGCCTGCTCAGCCTGCGCGACCGGCCGGCCGCGGAGAAGGCGGCCTGGCGCGAGCTGTTCGACTTCTACGTCTTCGGCCCGGCGGACCGCGCCGCCGAGCACCTGCCGCCCCCCGCCCGCGGCGCCCTCGCGCCCCTGGACGAGACCGGCGCGCGCCGGCTGCGCGCGCAGCTCCTCAACCGCATGAACCGCTGACCGCCATGGACGCCCGCCCCCCTCCCCGCCCCGGCGACCGCCCCAGGACACGCGTGGTGATCGCCGGCGGCGGCACGGCCGGCTGGCTGGCCGCCGTGGCGCTCTCCAAGCAGCTCGGGCCGCTCCTGGAGATCACGCTCGTCGAGTCGGAGGCGATCGGCACGGTGGGGGTGGGCGAGTCCACCATCCCGACCGCCCGCACCTTCCACCAGATGGCGGGCGTGGACGAGCGCGCCTTCCTGCGCGCCGCCAAGGCCACCTTCAAGCTCGGCATCTCCTTCGAAGGCTGGGGCGAGGCCGGCGAGCGCTACATCCACTCCTTCGGCGAGGTGGGGCGCTCCACCTGGATCGGCGGCTTCCAGCACATGTGGCTGCAGGCGCGGGCCGAAGGCCTGGACACGCCGCTGGACGACTACTGCTTCGAGCTGCAGGCGGCCAAGGCCGGGCGCTTCGCCACGGGCGACAAGCTGCGGATCAACTACGCCTACCACTTGGACGCGGTGGCCTACGCCGCCTTCCTGCGCGGCCTGAGCGAAGCCGCGGGCGTGCGCCGGGCCGAGGGCCGCATCGCGCAGGTGCGCCAGGACGGCGAGGACGGGCGCATCACCGCCCTGAAGCTGGAGGACGGGCGCGAGCTGGCCGGCGACCTCTTCATCGACTGCACGGGTTTCGGCGCGCTCTTGATCGGCAAGGCGCTGGGCGCCGGCTACGAGGACTGGTCGCACTGGCTGCCGACCGACAGCGCCGTCGCCGTCCAGACCACGGCGACCGAGCCGGCCGCGCCCTACACCCGCGCCGTGGCGCACGAGGCGGGCTGGCGCTGGAAAATCCCGCTGCAGCACCGCGTGGGCAACGGCCTCGTCTACGCCAGCGGGCACATGGATGAGGCGGCCGCCCGGGCGAAGCTGATGGCGGAGATCGAGGGCGAGCCCATCGTCGAGCCGCGCGTGATCCGCTGGCGCACCGGCCGCCGTACCGAGGTGTGGCGCAAGAACTGCGTGGCGCTGGGCCTGTCGAGCGGCTTCGTGGAGCCGCTGGAGTCCACCAGCATCCACCTGATCATGATCGGCGTGACGCGACTGATCCAGAGCTTCCCCTTCGCCGCCGGCGGCCACGCGGCCCTGGCCAAGCGCTACAACGACCTGGCGCAGCGCGAGCTGGAGCGCATCCGCGACTTCGTGGTGCTGCACTACCACCTCAACCGCCGCCCCGAGCCCTTCTGGCGCGAGCACCGGGAGACCGCGCCGCCCGACACGCTGGCCGAGCGGCTGGAGCTGTTCCGCGAGGGCGCCGTCGCCTTCCAGGGCGAGGGCGACCTGTTCCGCGCCGACAGCTGGCTGCAGGTGCTCATGGGCCAGGGGCTGGAGCCGCAGGCGCACCACCTGATGGGCCGCATGGCCGCACCGGGGCAGCTGCGCGGCGCGCTGGCCGACCTGAAGCGCAACGTGGACCGGGCCGTCGCCGGCCTGCCCCGCCACCAGGACTTCCTCGACCGCTACGTCGCGGCCGACACCAAGACGGCGGCCGCCTGAAGCCGCCCGGACATCCAGGGAGATCGACATGACCCGTTTCACTCGCCGTGGCGTCGGCCAAGCCGCGCTCGGCGCCGCCGGCGCGCTGGCCGCCGGAGCCGCCGCGCCCTCCTCAGCGGCCGCCCAAGGCGCGCCGGCCGCCGGCCGCCCCTTCCCGCCCGGCTTCAAGTGGGGCTGCGCCACCGCCGCCTACCAGATCGAGGGGGCGGTGAACGAGGACGGCCGCGGCCGGACCCTCTGGGACGACTTCTCCCACATGCCCGGCAAGATCGCCAACAACGGCACCGGCGACGTCGCCTGCGACAGCTATCATCGCTACAAGGAGGACGCCCAGCTCCTCAAGAACATGGGCGTGTCCACCTACCGAATGTCGATCGCCTGGTCGCGCATCTTCCCTGAAGGACGCGGCCAACCCAACCCCAAGGGTGTCGACTACTACAACCGCGTGGTCGACAACCTGCTCGGCCAGGGGATCACGCCCTACGTCACCATGTTCCACTGGGACCTGCCTTCGGCCCTGCCGGGCGAATGGCGCAACCGTGACACGGCCTACGCCTTCGGCGACTACGCGGGCTTCATGGCCGCCCGCCTGTCCGACCGGGTGCAGAACTTCTTCACCGTGAACGAACTGCGCTGCTTCACCGACATCGGCCACCAGGAGGGCCGCCACGCCCCCGGCCTGCGCCTTCCGCAGGCGGAGGTGAACCAGGTGCGCCACCACGGCATCCTGGCCCACGGCCTGGGCGTGCAGGCGATCCGCGCCGCCGCACGGCCGGGAACGCAGGTGGGCCTGGCGGACAACACCAACATCTACATGCCGGCGATCGAAACGCCCGAGCACATCCGCGCCGCCCAGACCGCCACGCGGGAGGAGAACGCCATGTTCCTCACCGCCATCATGGAGGGCCGCTACACCGACCGTTACCTGCAGACGCAAGGGCCGGCCGGCCCGAAGGTGCGCGACGGCGACATGAAGATCATCGGCTCGCCTTTGGATTTCGTCGGGGTCAACTGCTACACGGGCAACCAGGTGAAGGCCGACCCGTCCGCGCCGGGCGGCTACCTGATCATGGACCACCTGGCGCACTCGCCGCGCATGATCTCGCCCTGGCTCTATATCCAGCCGGAGTCGCTCTACTGGGGCGTGCGCAACACCGCCGAGCTGTGGCACCCGAAAGCGATGTACATCACCGAGAACGGCTGCTCGGCCGACGACATCGTGCTGCCCGGCGGCCACGTCGACGACGGTGACCGCATCATGTACCTGCGCAACTACATCGGCCAGCTGCAGCGCGCGACGGCGGAGGGGCTCCCCGTGAAGGGCTACTTCCTCTGGAGCTTGATGGACAACTTCGAGTGGGCGGACGGCTACACGAACCCGTTCGGCGTCCACCACGTCGATTTCGCCACCCAGGTCCGCACGCCCAAGCTCAGCGCCGCCTGGTACCGCGAGCTGATCGCCCGCAACGCCCTGGTGTGAGGCGTCAGGCGGTCGCCGGCCCGGCCTCGCGGGCCAAGCCGGCGATCCGCCCGCGCACCACCGGCATCGTCAGCACCGTGCTGCCGAGCGCCATCAGCAGCAGCGCGGTGAAGGTGGCGGGCGTGATGATCCCGCGGTCGAGCAGCACGCCGACGAAGATGATCATGATCAACGCCTTGGTCTGAAGCAGCCAGCCGACGACCCAGGCCTCGCCCTTGCGCCAGCCGAGCACCCGCCCGGCCAGGCCCACGCCCGCGAGCTTGCCGCCCACGGCCGCCGCCAGCAGCAGCGCCGCCGCGCCGAACACCGCCGGGCCGCCCACGCTCCAGCGCGTGCGCAGGCCCGTGGACAGGAAGAACACCGGCATCAGCGCCAGCAGCACCGTGTCGCGGAAGCGGTCCACGGCGTCGCGGCCGAACCACTCCGCGTCGAGCACCGCGCCGGCGAGGAAGGCGCCCACCATGAAGTGCAGGCCCGACCAGTCGGCCCCCAGCCCGCACGCCGCCATCCACACGATCCCCACGGGCCAGCGGTCCCGCCCGGCCAGGCGGCGCAGCAACGCCCGCGCGCCCATGGCCGCCACCGCGAAGCCGACGATGAACGCGCCTTGTCGGCCCACGCGTGTCCAGTCCATGATGATGAGGGCCAGCACGCCCCAAATGGCCACGTCGTCCAGGCTGGCGAAGCGCAGCACGCGCTGGCCGAAGGGACGCCGCAGCACCTTCAGCTCGTCGAGGAACAGCACCAGGATCGGCAGCGCCGTCACCGCGCAGGCCATGCCGATCCCCAGCACCGCCTGCCAGGGCGCGGCGTGCGGCCCGATCCACCCCGGCCGCCGCAGCAGCAGGGCCGCGGCCGCCGCGCCGGCCGCCAGCGGAACGCCCAGCGCCAGGCCGGCGGTGACGCCCGCCTCCCGCCGGTCGGCCCAGGCGCTGCGGAAGTCGAGCTCCAGCCCCGCGACCCAGACGAACAGCATCACCGCCCAGAGCGCGACGCCGTTCAGCGTGGAGATCACCGAGGGCGTCAGGAGCGTGCCGTAAGTTCCCGGCGCGACGGCCCCGAGCACGCCCGGCCCCATCAGCACGCCGCCCACGATCTGCACCACCACCAGCGGCGCCACCCGCTCCAGCCGCAAGGCCCTCCACACGAGAAAGGGTGCGGCGAAGATCAGCAGCAGGGCGGCCAGCAGGGTTTCGGTCGGAGTCATCTCGCTCTCCCTATGGGCGGCGCCGGCGGACGGGCCGAGGCGACCATGTCGGCCACGGCCGAAGCCGAGGTCAGGCCGCCGAGGGGCTCACCTGCGCCCAGGCGGCCGGCGACGGCCGGGACGGTTCGGGCGGGCCCGGGAGCAGCCGGCCGTCGTACGGCAGGTTGCGGGCGCGGCGCAGGCGGTCGAGCCCGTCGCGGTAGGCGTCGTCCAGCTCGGCGGGCGCCGGCGGGCCGCCGGGCGCCAGCATCAGCCCCGCGCCGACCTCGTGATAGCTGTCCAGGTTGGTGAGGTCGGGCTGCGGCGTCAGGCCGGCTTGGTGGGTCGCGCACGCCTCGATCATCAGGTCCTCGAAGCGGCGGGCGAGGCCGGGCATGTCGAACAGCACGCAGCCGTCGCGCGCCTCGCGCAGCCGCTCGCGCAGCCGGGCCGAGGCGCCGGGCTGGAGGGCGATCTCCAGCGCCTGGGCCAGGTAGTCGTCGAGGCTGGCGCATACGAGCTCCGGCAGGCCGGCGCTGCGCACCAGGCTGCCGCAGACGCGCGAGGCGAAGCTGCGGCCTGACAGCGTCAGCACGGGCGCGCCCGCCCACAGGGCGTCTGAGGCCGTGGTGTGCGCGCCGTAGGGGAAGGTGTCGAGCACGAGGTCGGCCAGGGCGTACCGCGCCAGGTGGTCGGGCCCGGACGCCCGCGGCGCCCAGACGAGGCGCCCGATGTCCACGCCCTGCGCCTCAGCGTTCGCCATCAGCGCCCCCCGAGCCGCCGGCCCTGGGTCGAGCAGCCACAGCACGGCGCTGTCCGCAGCGCGCAGCAGGGACAGCCAGGCGCCGAACACCGCCGGGGTGATCTTCTGCGCGCCGTTGAAGCAGCAGAACACGAAGCCGTGCTGCGGCAGCCCCGCCTGCGCGCGGGACGGGGCCGGCCCGACCTCGCGGCGCGTGTCGTTGGGCTGGTAGCAGGGCAGCCGCAGCACGCGCTCGCTGTAGGCGGGCTCCAGCTCCGGCGGGATGATCCAGGGATCGGCCACGATGTAGTGGTGGAACGCCGAGCCCATGGAGCCTGGGAAGCCCAGCCAGTTCACCTGGATCGGCGCGGGCCGGTGCGCGAAGACGCCCAGGCGCGCGTGGCGGGTGTGGCCGTTCACGTCGATCAGCACGTCCACCCCGTCCGCGGCGATCAGGCGGGCGGCGGCCGGGTCGTCCAGCGCCGAGATGTCGGCCCAGTGCTCGGCCGCCGCGCGGATGCGGCCGGTGATGGCGCTCGGCGGCTGGGGGCCGCAGGCGTAGACGAACACCTCCACGCGCGAGGCGTCGTGCCGCTCGAACAGCTCGGCCATGAGCCAGCCGACGGCGTGGTCGCAGAGGTCGGAGGAGACGTAGCCGAGGCGCAGGCGGCGGCCCGCAAGGTCGGTCGAGGCGTCGCGCCGGTCGGCGGCGGGGTCGAGCGGCGCGTCGGCCTCGCGCAGGGCGAAGGCGTGGTCGGCCGCCAGCTGCATCCAGGGATCGTCCACCAGGGCGGCGACCGAGAGCGGCTGCAGGCTCTTGGTCATGCGCAGGGGGTCGACGCCCGGCGGGGGGGCCGGGGCGGGCCAGCGGCAGGCGCTCATCCGCCCGGCGACGAGGTGCGCCAGCACGTCGGGCTGGTCGGGCCGCAGCTCGGCGGCCGCCTGCAGGGCGGTCTCCGCCTGGTCGGAGATCTTCGCATCGGAGAGCAGCCGGCCCATCTGTTTCAGGGCGTGCACCTTGTGGGTCACGGCCTCGCCCGTCACGGAGGGGGTGAGGTCCAGCACCGCGCTCCAGGCGGCCAGGGCCGCCGCCGGATCGCCCTTGCGCTCCAACAGCGAGCCGAGGTTCAGATGGGCCGGCAGGAAGTCGGCGCGGGCTGCGGCCGCTTGGCGCAGCGCCGCCTCCGCCACGTCGAGCGCGCCCAGGGCCTCGGCCGCGACGCCCAGGTTGAAGTGGGCGGCGTAGGCGCCCGGATCGTCGGCGTTGAAGCCCAGCCAGACGCGGTAGAGCTGCACGGCCTCCGCCGCACGGCCGGCGGTCGTCAGCGCTTCGGCCGCCTGCACGAGCCGCGGCAGGGGCAGGGCGCCCGCGGTCACGGCCGCCACGGCGTCAAGAAAGGCAGGCGCGCCCGTCGTCATGACTTCTCCGCTCGGCGCGCGCCGGTCGGCGGCCGCACCCGCGCGCAGGTTCAGGCGGCGGCCGTCACCAGCGGGTTAACCCTGCGGGCGGACCGGCCCCCTCCCCCGCGCATCACGCCAGGGCGGAGAGCTGCGTGGAGTCCAGCGACGACAGGATGGTGGAGCCGAGGCCCGCCACCTGGGTGGAGCTGAGCTTGCCGAGCGTCGTCGTGTCCAGGGCGCCGAACTGGGTGGCGGTCAGGCCCGAGAAGGCCGTGCCCGCGATCGCGCCGATCTGCGTGCTGGAGAGCCCGTCGAGCGTGGTGGCGCTCAGGCCGGCGACCTGGCTGGCGGTGATCCCCTTCAGCTGGGTGTTCGTCAGGTTGCTCGCCGGCCCGAGGGCGGTGAGGTTGGTGGCCGAGAGGCCGCCCACCTGCGCCGCCGTCAGCGCGCCGATCTGGGTGGAGCTCAGCGACGCCAGGGTCGTGCCGCCGACGGCGTTCAGCTGGGCGGCCGTGAAGGCGGCCACCTGCGTCGCGCCGAGCTTGCCGAGCGTCGTGCTGTCGAGCCCGGCGGCCTGGGCGCCGCTGAGGCCCGCGACGGCTCCGGTGGAGAGGGCGGCCACCTGCGTGGCGGCGA
This sequence comes from uncultured Caulobacteraceae bacterium, assembly GCA_964242255.1. Classification (GTDB taxonomy): domain Bacteria; phylum Pseudomonadota; class Alphaproteobacteria; order Caulobacterales; family Caulobacteraceae; genus JASLDZ01. The sequence continues at coordinate 24,844 of CAXTCO010000005.1, forward strand.
GGCCGTCCAGCACGGTGGAGGTTAGGGCGCCCAGCTGCGTGGCGGTGACGCCCTTCAGCTGGGTGGTGGTGAGGCCGGCCGGCCCGACGCCCGCGAGGCTCGTGGCGCTGATCCCGCCCACCTGCGCGGCCGTGAGCGCGCCGACCTGGGTGCTCGTGAAGCCGCCGAGGTTGGTCGCGCCGACCGCGTCGAGCTGGGCCGACGAGAGGGCGGCCACCTGGGTGGCGGCGAGCTTGCCGAGGGTGGTGGTGTCGAGGGCCGTGGTCTGCGTCGTGGTCAGCCCGCTCAACGCCGCCGTGGTCAGGGCGGCGACGTGCGTGGCGTCGATCCCGTCCAGAGTGGTCGACGTGAGGGCCCCGAGCTGCGCCGCAGTGACGCCCTTCAGCTGCGTGGTCGACAGGTTCGACGGGCCGAGCCCGGTCAGGTTGGTCGCCGTCAGCCCGCCCACCTGCGCCGCCGAGAGCGCGCCGCGCTGGCCGGCGGAGAAGCGGCCGAGGTCGGTGGAGCCGATCGCGTTCAGCTGCGGCGCCGTGAAGGCGGCCACCTGCGTGCCGGAAAGCTTGTCCAGCGTGGTGGTGTCGAGGGCGCCGACCTGGGTCGCCGTCAGCCCGGAGAAGGCCGAGGCCGACAGGGCGGCCGTGCGGGTGGAGCTCAGTCCGTCGAGCGTGGCGGCGTCTAGCGCCCCCACCTGCGTGGAGGTGACGCCGCGGAGCTGGGTGGCGTTGAGCGTGGTCCCAAGGCCCGCGGCCACGAGGTTGGTGGCCGTCAGCCCGCCCACCTGCGTGGCCGTCAAGCCGCCGAGCTGGGTGCTGGTGAGCAGCGCCAGGCTGGTCGCCCCGATGGCGTTCAGCTGCGTCGCGGAGAACGAGCCCACCTGCGTCGCGGAGAGCTTGCCGAGCGTGGTGGTGTCCAGCGCGCCCGTCTGGGCGGCGGTCAGCCCCTGCAGCGCCGAGGTGGAGAAGGCGCCCACCTGGGTGGCGGACAGGCTGTCCAGCGTCGTCGCGGTGAGGTTGGCGATCTGGTAGGCGCTGACGCCGCGGATCTGCGTGGTGGTGAGCGGCGCCGCCCCCTCCACCGCGGAGAGCGAGGTGGTGGAGAGGCCGCCGACCTGGGACGCGGTCAGCGCGCCCAGCTCGGTGGTGGAGAGCGCGCCGAGCTTGGTCGCGCCCACGGCGTCCAGCTGCGGCGCGCTGAAGGCGGCGACCTGGGTCGTGGCGAGCTCGCCCAGCACCGTGGCGTCCAGAGCGCCGGCCTGGGTTGTGGTCAGGCCCGAGAAGGCGGTGGTCGACAGGCTCTTCACCTGGGTGGCGGAGAGGGCGTCAAGCGTCGTCGCGCCCACGTTGCCGAGCTGGTAGGCGCTCACCCCCTTCAGCTGAGTGGACGTCAGGCTGGTCGGCGTGATGGCCGCCAAGCTGGTCGTCGTCAGGCCCGCGACCGCGGAGGCGGCGACGCCGGCCACCTGGGTGGCGGTAAAGGCGCCCAGGTCCGTCGTGCTGAGGGTGTTCAGCTGAGAGCTGTTCAGGCCGCTGATCTGCGCGGCCGAGAGTTTGCCCACCGTGGTGTCGTCCAGGGCGCCGATCTGGGTGGTGGTCAGGCCGGAGAAGGCCGTGGCGGAGAGGGCCGCCACCTGCGTGGAGGCCAGGGCGTCCAGCGTGGTGGTCGTCAGCGCCGCCACCTGGGTGGAGGTGACGCCGCGCAGCTGGGTGTTGCTGAGGCGGCCCGCGGGGTCGAAGGCCGTCAGGGCGGTGGCGTTCAGCGCGCCGACCTGCGAGGCCGACAGGCCGCCCACCTGCGTCGTGCTGAAGGCCGCGATGTTGGTGGCCGCGATCGCGTTCAGCTGCGAGCCGCCGAGCGCGCCGATCTGCGTGGCCGCCAGCCGGCGCACCACCGTGCTGTCCAGCGCGCCGACCTGGGTGGAGGTCAGCCCGCCCACGGCGCTCGCGGAGAGCGACGCCGTCTGGGTGGCGCTCAGGGCGTCCAGGGTCGTGGCGCCCACGCCCGCGATCTGCGAGGTGGTGACGCCCTTCAGCTGGGTGGCCGTCAGCGACGACAGGCCGCCCAGCGAGGCCAGGTTGGTGGTGGTGAGGCCGCCGACCTGCGCGGCGGTGAGGCCGCCGACCTGGGTGCTCGTGAGGGCGCCCAGCTCCGTGGTGCTGAAGCTGTTGAGCTGGGTCGTGCTGAGCGCCCCCAGCTGGGCGGCCGTGATCTTGCCCGTGGTGGTGGCGTCGAGCGCCCCCACCTGCGCGGCCGACAGGCCGGCGAAGGCCGCCGTGGAGAACGCGCCGACCTGCGTGCTCGTGAGGGTGTCGAGCGTGGTGGAGGTGAGCGCGCCCACCTGGGCGGCGGTGACGCCCTTCAGCTGCGTGGTCGTCAGCGTCGCGGCGCCGGCCAGGATGGTCAGGCCCGTGCCGTCCAGCCCTCCGATCTGCGTCGCCGTCAACGCAGCCGACGCGGCGGAGGACAGGTCGCCCAGGTTCGTGGAGCCCAGGCTCGTCAGCTGCGCGCCGCTGAGGCCGGCGATCTGCGTCGCCGTGATGGCTCCCGCCTCCGTGGTCGTCAGCGCGCCGACCTGGGTGGTGGACAGGGCGCCGAAGGAGGACGCGCCGAAGTGCGTCAGCTGGTCGGCGCTGAAGCTGATGGACGAGGTCAGGGCGCGGACCTGCGCCGAGCCGAGGCCGGCGGCGGCGGTCGCGGTGATCGCGGCCACCTGCGTCTGCGCGAGCTGCCCGACGCCCGTGGCGTTCAGCGCTCCGATCTGGGAGGCGTTGAGCGAGGCGAGGTCGGTCGTCGACAGGCCGTGAACGACGGTCGACGACAGGAAACCGATCTGTGCAGATGAGAGGCTGGAGATCGACATCGAGCTTCTGGCTCCGCAAGCCCGCCCGTTTGAGCGGAGGTCTTCTCCAGACCAGTCGCATGGCGACGCCTTCCACACCGTTACGCGACGTAGTTAACGGCGAGGGTTTGCGAGCGTGCGGTTGTTACGCCGAAGGGCCGCCCGTGGAGGCGGACGGCCGTCCAGCCCCGAGCCCGCGTGCGCGACGGCGGGAACCAAGCCATCGGCCTGAAGCTTGGCTCACGGCAAGCACGGGAGTGGGATCATGGTGGACAAGAACAGGGTGGAAGGCGCCGGCGACAAGGCCAAGGGCTCGATTAAGGAGGCCGCCGGCAAGGTGACAGGCGACAGCAAGCTCCAGGCCGAGGGCGCCGCTGACAAGGCCGGCGGCGCGGCCAAGAACGCGGTGGGCGGCGTCGCCGACGCGCTCAAGGGCAAGAAGTAGCGCTTCTCCATGACGTCGGCGGGCGCGGCTGGGCGGCGGGGCGGGCCCTCGCCGCCTCCGCTCCGCCGCGCGTGTCGCGCACCCGAGGTCGGCGCCCGGCCGTCTCAACGCGGGAGCCGCCGCGCAGGAAAGGAACATCATGCAGGCCAGCAGGCGCACGCTCCTGGGAGGCGCGGCGTTCGGCGCGAGCGGGCTGATCGCCCTCGCCACGCCCGCCCAGGCGGAGACCGACGACAAGGGAGCGCCCGGCCAGGGCGGCTTCGGGCGCAAGGTGCAGCAACTGCCGCCCGGGGCGAAGGTGGCCTACCACAACCCGGCCGACGTCGCCGAGATGCCGAAGTTCCGCTACTCGCTGGACGGCTCCCGCGGCTGAGTGGGAGACCTGGGACAACGGGACGTTCCAGGAGATCTCCCTCCCACGACTGGGTGAGGAGCAGCCCGAAATATCTGATCGAGAACAACTTCGGCGGTGTGCCGAACGCCACGCTGACCAAGATGCAGCGGGCCTGACCCCGCAGCAGCGCGGCGGCGTCGGGCGGGCTCAGGCCTGCCTGACCACCCGGCGCAAGGTCGGCCGCGAGACCGCGCCCCAGGCGAACTTGTAGGGCTCCTCCCCCCGCAGGAAATCGAACTCGCGGGCGCCTGCGGCGACGGCCGCCTCGATCAGGGTGGCGAAGGCCAGGGTGCCGAAGCTCTGCCCCGGCGCGCCCATGTCGACCCCGTTGATGTAGGAGCACCAGCGGCGCGCCCCCGCGAAGCCGTAGAGCACCGCCACGATCGCGTCCTCGTGCCGCACCAGCGACAGGCGCAGGAGGCCGGCCGCCGCCAGGGCTGGGGCGACCGCGCGGTGGAACGCCTGAACGCGCGGGTCGGCGAGCACGCCCGGCTCGCCCGCCGCCCGCCAGCGGGCGGCGTGCAGGGCGAACAGGGCGTCGAGCGCCGCGTCGATCTCGTCGGGCCGGGCGAGCCGCTCCTCCACCCCGCCGAGGCGGTGGGCGCGGTGGCGGTCGTGGACGACCTTGCGGCGCTGCGTCTTGGTCAACGCCGACGGCAGCGGCCCCTCCGAGGGGAGCGCCATCACGGGGCAGGCCTCCCCGGGCGCGTCCTCCGCCGTCCAGCCGGCGGGAGGCGGCGTCAGCAGGGGCGAGTCCCCGCGCAGGTCCGGCAGCACGAGCTCGTCCCACGCGCCGGCGCTCGCCAGCACCGCACGCCAGAGGTCCGCGGCGTCCGTCCCGGGCTCGAGCAGGGCGTCGCAGTAGTCGCTGTGGCCGGCGCCCACGGGCGTGAGCTTGCGGACCCCGTCGTCCGTCCAGACGAACAGCGGAAGCGCTCCGACCAGCCGGCCGCCCCCGTCGCGCAGCTCGGCGTCGAACCGGTCGCCGCCGCCGAGGTGCGTCCACCAGCTGTCCAGCCAAGCGGGCGACTGGAAGGGCGTGGCGCGCGGGTCGGCTCGCCACAGGCGCCAGTGGTCGTCCGCGCCGATCACGGCCGGCGCAGGTGGAAGCCGACGCCGTCCCAGATGCGGAAGGGACGCTCCCCGGCCCGCAGCAGGTCGAACCCGTAGCGCCGCGCCAGCGCCTGAACCTCACGGACGTCCTCGTCCGGATCGCCGCGGTAAGACCAGTTGAACACCAGCAGGTCGCCGCCGGGGGCCAGCACGCGGACGGCCTCCTCCATGAAGCGCCCGGTCAGGTCGGCGCGCACCACGAAGGGCATGCTGTCGGCCGCGACCAAGAGGTCGACGGCGCCGTCGGCCGCCGGCGCCAAGCCGCGCCCGTCGCTCCGGGCGAAGCGGAGGTTCGGGCGCCCGCCCGCGCGGCGGCGCGCCTCCTCGACCATCCCCGCGGACACGTCCAGGCCCAGCACGTCCGCCGCCTCGTCCGCCAGGGCGGAGGGGAGCCGGCCGATGCCGCAGCCGAAATCCAGCACGCGCCGCCCAGCGGGCCGCGCCCAAGCCCGCACGACGACGGCGAGCTCGGCCGTCGCCGCGGCGAGGGCTTCGGGGTCGCCGAAGCTGTAGAAGGCCACGGCCGCCTCCGGCGCCTCGACCGCCAGGCGGTCGAACAGGCGTGCGGTGGCGTCCATCAGGTCCTCGCCCTCCGGCGTGAGCCCCTCCCCCGCCAGGCGGCTCAGCGCCGGCAGGCGGTGGCGGTGGAGCTCGGCCAGCTCCGCCATGCGGACGAGCGCCGCCGCGCCGCCCCGCGCCGTCGCCTCCCGCCGCAGCCGGGCCGGGTCGGGCGGCTCGCCCGCCAGGAGCAGGCGCGAGAGCGCGATCTCCGGCGAGATCTCGCCGGCCGCGCACTGCGCCAGGACGCCGTCCGCGCTCACGCCGCCATCCGGGCGTAGACGTCGAGGTAGGCGTCCGTGGTGCGGCGCAGGGAGAAGCGCGCGCAGGCGGCGCGGCGGCAGGCGGCGCGGTCGATCTCCCCCGCGCGCCCGATCGCCTCCGCCATCTCCTCCGTCGTGTCGACCAGAAAGCCGGTCACCCCGTGCTCCACGATCTCGGGCAGGGCGCCGGCGCGCAAAGCGATCACCGGCGCGCCGCTGGCCAGCGCCTCCATGGCCACCAGTGAAGAGGTCTCCGGCGCCATGGACGGGACCAGCAGGCAGCGCGCCCCGGCCAGGAGCCGACGCTTGGCGGCGCCCTCGACGGCCCCCTCCCAGGTGCGCGACGCGTCGAGCCGGGGAACCACCTCCGCCTCGAAGTAGCGGCGGTGCTCCGGGTAGGGGAACACCGCACCCGCCGCCCGCACGGGGACGCCCGCCAGGCGGCCCGCGTCCAGGGCCGTATGGAACCCCTTCTCCGGCGCGACCCGGCCCAGGACGAGGGCGTAGTCGCCAAGCGGTCCGGGGCGGTAGGAGTCCAGGTCGACCCCGTTGAGGATCGGCGGCGACAGGGCGAGGTGCTTGGGCGCCCGGCGCGCTTGGTCGTGCGACACGGGCGTCAACCGAACGCCCGGCCGGGGCTCCAGCGCCTCTTGCGGGTACCAGGCGAGCGGCAGATGGAGGGTCACCACGGTGGGCGTCCCTTCCGGCGGCCGGTAGTGGTGGAAATCGACGCCGTGGAGGTGGACGACGTCCACCCGCCCGCTCGCCACCCGCGCGGAGACCGCCTCGCGCACCTCGGCGTGGACGGCGGCGCGCGTCGCGTCGTCGATGTCGCCCTCCACCGGACGCAGGCCGATGAGATCGCCCGCCACCTGCGAGCCTGCGGCCGCGATGACTTGCGAGCGATGGCCGGCCGCCGCCAGGGCGCGGTCGAGCTGCGCCAGCACCTGCTCCGCGCCGCCCACGGGATCGACTGTCACGGGCGCGAAGGGGTAGGCCACGTTCAGGACCGTCAGGGGCACCGGGCGGGCTTCAACCGGCGGACGGCGCCGGAGCATAGGCCGGCGCGTGGCGCGAGGAGGGTCGGTCGCCGACCTGACATGCCGATCTTCACTCGCTGCGAAGCCTTGGAGCCGGCGCGGTCTGAACCGAGGCGCGATTTGGGAGCACGCTCGGCCTCTCGGACGCGGGTATGGGATGAGCGCTCACTCGCTTGGACGTTTCCCCTAACGTCCAAGGCGCGCAGGAACAAGGTCGAGTCGACGAGGCGGCACATGCAACGCCGGACAACCCGGTCCGCCGGGTGAAGAACGGACTCGTGCTCGGAGTGCGAACCGATGTCCTCTTCTGAGCGCTGGGGCGTGGGGCTGCGCTGGGGCGGCGTCGCAGCGCTCTGCTTGGCTGCGACCACGGTGCCGGCCGCTCGGGTGCAGGCCGCCGCGGCCGTGAAAGCTTGCTGGAGGGCATCCATCGCCATGTGACGCTGACCTCCACGGTCACGGACAACGGCCACCTGAACCCCTACGCCGTGGTCGTGGCCCCCGTCGGCGCCGGGCGCATCCGGAAGGACGACGTTCTGGTCGACAACTCCAACCTGCAGGGCACGGGCACGACGATCGTGATCCACCCGCCCCTCGACCAAGCAGACGCTGCTGTTCGCCAAGCTGCCGCAGAGCCTGCCGCAGCGCCGGGCGGCGTGGGGCTGACCACCTCCATGACCATGCTGAAGACCGGCTGGGTCATCGTCGGCTCGACGCCCAGCCGCGACGGCACGACCGCCACCAAGGGCGACGGCGCGCAGGCCACGCTCTTCATTAGCATGGCGGGCGAAGGGCCGCCCTCGCCGGACGTGCTCGACCCCAAGACCAAGCTGCCCGGTGGTCGTGAAGACGGCGAGCGTGCCGCGCATCCGGCTCGCCGTCCCCGACGGCCAGCCGCCCAGGATCGAGGACCAGACGTGGTGGGCGACGGCTTCTCTCAGCGCGCCGACCGCGACAACTTCCTGCCGGGTTCGGGCCCTCGGTCGCGCCACCTGTCCCGACGAAGTCTATGGGCGGTCCGAGCGGGTTTGGGGGACGCCCGAAGGGGGACGGTCTGGCGTCCCGAGTGGTCACAGACGTTCTGTGATCCAGCTGCGCGCTTGATTATGAGGCGCGATGCGCTATCTGCATGCTTCGACCTCTCCCGACCTCCAAATCCTTTCTCGTTCGCGGGTCGGGCTGCGAGCATCCACGGTGGACTCGAGCCGCCGCTGCGTCCCGCACGGCGGAACTCAGCGAAAGAATTCCTAATGGCGCTCGGCACCGTCAAGTGGTTCAATGCAACGAAGGGGTATGGCTTCATCGCACCTGAAGAAGGCTCACCCGACGTGTTCGTCCACGTCTCGGCGGTGGAGCGCGCGGGTCTGACCGGCCTCATGGACGGCCAGAAGGTCAGCTACGAGCTCGAGCAGGACCGCAAGTCAGGCAAGATGTCGGCCACGGCCCTGAGCGTCGTCGGCTGACCATGGCGCGTGAGGAGGCCATGGAGTTCGACGGCCTGGTCGTCGAACTTCTTCCAGAGGGGCGCTTTCGCGTTCAACTCGAGAATGAGCACATCATCCTCGCGTACACGGCCGGGCGCATGCGCAAGAACCGCATCCGCACGCTCGTCGGCGATCGCGTCACGGTCGAGATGACGCCTTACGACCTGTCCAAGGGGCGGATCGTCTTCCGTCACAAGACCGAGTCCGGCCCCCGTCCCAGCGCGCCCTATCACGCGCGGCGTCGCTGAGACGCGACCGCCGGCCTTACGGAAGCGCCATGCCCCTCTTCAGCATCATCGCGGTGACCACGTCCTGCAAGGCCGCCGAGGGCGAGCTGGACGGGCTCGTCGCCGAGTTCGACGACGCCAGCGAGGCCAAGGGCTATGCGCGTCGTCAGGCCGAAGACACCTTCGGTCTGGCGGCGCAGCTCGACCTCGACTTCGACTACAGCCACGTCTCCGTCTTCACGGGCGACGTGCCTCCGGAGGAGGCCGACATGGACGGGGACGCCTTGCTGGGCGTGTGGCTGTTCCAGCCGGACGGGGTGGACTGGGCGACCTCAGCCGACCTTCGTGCGACGGCGGAACGCGCCGATGCGGCGGACGTGTGATGCCGGCCTCCAGCGCCCCGACCCCCACCAGGGTGATGACCCTCTGCGCCACCGCAGGCCGAGCGGTGTTCACCGGCCACCGCATGCGGCCGGCCGAGCGCGAAGCGACGAACCAGGTGATGAGCTTCCGGTGCGGTGTATGCTCCGGCATCCACACCTGGTCGGCGTCGAGCTCGTGGTCGGAAGATCGTTCGCAGCGCTGATGGCGATCCTGGGCGCCGACTTGAGCCTGGATGTCGTCTTCCCGGAGACGTGCGGACGGCCCGTCCGCCGTTCACCGTAACGGTTCCGCGCCAGACCCCACCTCGACGCGAGATCCCGTCCGCCTAGACCCCCAGCCTTCCATCGCCGGAGACCATCGTGAGCCGACCCGCTTCGCCCACCCATGCCGAGCCCCCGGCGCGTCGCTTCAGCCGCGAGATCGCGGACGCCGTCGCGGCGGGCACGAACGTCGAAGAGCTGGTGCTCCACCTGACGTTGATGGACGCCTCCAAGGTCAAGCGCGATCCGGGCGTCCCCCTGGAGCACGTCAGCTTCTCCCCTGAAGGCATGCGCTTCCTGGGCGTGCGGGTCGTGCAGGGCGGCGTGCTCAGCAGCACCCTGAGCTCGGGCGAGATCTCCGTCGTCGAGGCGCCGGTCGCCGCGCCGAAGGCGAAAGCGCGCGCCAAGAAGACGGCGGCCGCGGCGAAGCCGCGATGAGCTATCGCGCGGGCGATGTGCGGCCGGGCAAGTGCTTCGTCACCGGCGGCGATGCACCGCTTCAGGTGCGCCGGGTCCGCTCGGTCGCCGGCGAGACGGTCGTGTTCGAAGGTCGTGACGTGAAGACCCGCAAGCGCGCCTGGAGCGGGCCGGTCGAGACCTCGATGGAGCAGTTCCTGGCCGACGCTTGGCGAGAGGTGGGGTCGGACTACACAGGGTGATCGGGCCGCATGCGGCCGGGGCGTCTTCCGGCCCGGGTTTGTAGCCGACGGCCCCTGTCTGCGAAGCGCTCGGCCCCGACAGGCGTCCAAAGTCCAGTGGTCCTGACGTCGGATCGGCCGACCGACCGATGTGCGCCTCGGACCTGCGTGAAGCACGCTCGCAACCTTTCCCACGACTGCGGCCGCGCCTTGGCCGAACGGCGTCAGGCGCGCAGGCGCGCGGGTGCCTCATGAACGTCCCAACCTTTGGGCCCGCTCTCCTCGCCACCGCCCTCCAGCCGCACCAGGGACGTCGAGAGCTTGGCCATCCGACCGCGGTTCTCCATGACCAGGGCGTGGATGTCCTTCGCCGAGCTGGCGGACTTGCGCGCAAGCGCCCGCACCTCGTCGGCCACCACGGCGAAACCGCGGCCCGCTTCGCCCGCGCGCGACGCCTCCACGGCGGCGTTCAGGGAGAGGATGTTGGTCTGGAAGGCGATCTGGTCGATGTCGTTCACGATGCTGGCGATGCGATCGCCCGAGGCGCGCAGGTCGGCCATGGCGGCGGTGGTTTCGTCCACCGCCGCGCGGCGGTCGGAGACGTCGCCGCCGCACATGAGGATGCGCGAGACCTTGCCTTGCAGATCCACGATGGCGGCGAACACCGCGTCCAGCATCAGGATCGAGCCGTCGGCCCTCGGCCACGCCGCCTCGCGCCGCACCGTGTCGCCGGCGGCGACGCGCTCGCGCTCTTCGGGCTTGAGCAGGCGGTCGAGACGCACCTCCTCCCCACGGGTGACGCCGCCCCACCGCGCCAGCGTGGCGTTGGCCTGGCCGAGGACGCCGTGCGGCTCCCACTCGGCGATGGCGTTGGAGCGGCCGATGGTGTCGAGCTTGGTGTTGAACTCCAGCGCCCGCTGCTTGGTCTCCGTCACGTTCGCCTGGATGGAGATGAAGCGCTCCACCCGCCCGTCGGGCCCGCGGACGGGGTTGATCGCCAGGCTGATCCAGTAGGGCTCGCCCGCGCGGTTGTAGTTGAGTATCTCCTCGTAGAAGGGCTCGCCACGGTTCAGCTTGTCGCGAACGCGGCGCACGGTCTCCGGAGAGGTGTGGGGCCCCTGCAGCATCTTGCCGGGGCTCTTGCCGAGCGCTTCGGCGGCGCTGTAGCCGGTCAGGCGCTCGAAGCCCGGGTTGACGTACTCGATGCGACGCTGGGCGTCGGTGATCACCACCGAGTTGTCGGTGCCGTCGGCCACCAGGGAGAGTTGCCGGCTGCGTGTGCGCGCCTTCACCTGCTCGGTGATGTCGGTGGCGTACTTGACCACTTTGAAGGGCTTGTCGTTGAGATCGAGGATCGGGTTGTAGCTCGCCTGGATCCAGACCTCCCGGTCGCCGGCGCCGATCCGGCGGAACTCGCCGGTGGTGTGTTCGCCGGCGTTCAGCCTGGCCCAGAACTCCGCGTATTCCGCGCTTCGGGCGTAAGCGCCGTCCACGAACATGGCGTGGTGCTGGCCCACGACTTCGGCGGCCGTATAGCCCATGGCGTTCAGGAAGTTGGCGTTGGCTTCCTGGATGAAGCCGTCCATGTCGAAGGAAATCACCGCCTGCGACTTTCCGATCGCCTCGATCTGGCCTGAGACGTCGGCCGCGCGCATCTTGGCGCCGGTGATGTCGGTGGCGAACTTCACCACCTTGAACGGCTTGCCGTCGGTCCCGAGTATGGGGTTGTAGCTCGCCTGGATCCACACCTCGCGGCCGCCCTTGGCCAAGCGCTTGAACTCGGCGGCGACGTACTCGCCCTGGCGCAGCCGCTCCCAGAAGGCGCGGTACTCGGCCGAGCCGGCTTCGGCCGGTTCGACGAACATGCGATGGTGCCGGCCGACGATCTCGGCGGCCTCGTAGCCCATGGCGTCCAGGAAGTTCGTGTTCGCTTCCTGGATGATCCCGTCGAGATCGAAGGCGATCACCGCCTGGGAGCGGCCGATCGCCTGGATCTGGCCTGCGTCGTCGGCGGCGCGGCGCTTGGCGGCGGTGATGTCGGTCGCGTACTTCACCACCGACTTCGTGCGCCCGTCGGGACCCAGGATCGGATTGTAGCTGGCCTGGATCCACACCTCGCGGCCGCCTTTTCCGAGGCGCCGGTACTCGGCCGAGGTGAAGTCCCCGCGGCGCAACGTCTCCCAGAACTCGCGGTACTCGGGCGTCGCCGCGTAGGCGGGTTCGACGAACATGGAGTGGTGACGGCCGACGACCTCCTCGCGTGTGTAACCGACGACGTTGAGGAAGTTGCCGTTGACGTTGAGAATCACACCCTCGGTCGAGAACTCGATGATGGCTTGTGAGCGGTCGAGCGCATCGAACCGGGCCCTCAGGTCACGATTCACTTCACCCGCATCGCGACCAAGAAACCTGGACATCGAAGTCTATCCGAGGAAGTCTGACATATCCATCAGAAACAGCTTCGGCAGTTGCCGCATCGTTAATACAGCTCACCGTTGTTGCAGCCTTGATGTCGCAACCCGGTCGGGTCGAGCGCTGCGGCGTAGGAAGGGATGCGGGTGGGGGCAGGCCGAGGTCGCCCCGGCGCGGCCGGGCACGGCGCGGCTCCCGGTCCGTCGGCGCGCCGCCGCGAACCGGGAGCCGCCCGCCTCACCACCGCGGCGGCCCCGCGCTGTCGCGGTCGAAGCGCAGGCCGTCGGCGATCAGGCTCAGGCGGTCGTTCAGGCGCGCCGCCTGGTCGCCGTAGAGCCGGCCGCCCTGCGTCCAGCGGGCGTGGCGCTCGTCGTCGCGGACGCGGCCGAGCTTGGCCCAGGCGTCGCCCGCCCGCCATCCGCTGAGGCGGCCGCTGTCGCGCTCGCTCCGGATCCAGCCGCCGATGCGGTCCTCGCGGGCGTGCAACGCCGCCGCGGGGTCGCCGCCCCAGCCGCCGTAGCCGTAGGCCGCCGGCGCGTAGCCGTATCCGTAGCCGTAACCGTAGGCCTGCGCCGCGGCGGGGGCGGCCGCCCCGAACGCGACCCCGAAAGCCGCCGCGGCCAGGGCCGCCCCCGCAAGCATCGTCCTGATCCCCATCTTCCCCTCCTCGATCTGCGGCGGGCGGCCGGTCCGCTCGTCGTGAGGAGGAGCTTTTCGCGCCGCGCGCCTGAACGGCTCCGCCCAGGCGGCCGTCAGCCGGCGTTCATCGTGCGGACCCCGGCCACGCCAGGGGCGTTCACCCCGCAGCCTCTTGCCAAGCGCCCGCGCCCGCGCGACAGGGCCGGCCGTGAAGAGGCGGCGCAAAGATCGTCTCCGGGAGTAATGCTTTGAAGAACAGCCGGCCGCTCAGCCTGCACGTTCCGGAACCGACCGGCCGCCCCGGCGACGCGCCGAGATTCGATTTCCCCCTGCAGGCCGCCGGCGAGGCGCCCCGCCCGCCCGTCGACGCCGACCCCCACGGCATGCGCGAGATGGCCTACGGCCTCGTGCGAGTGCTGGACGACGCCGGCCGCGCCGTCGGCCCGTGGGACCCGCGGCTCGATCCCGACACCCTGCGCCGCGGCTTGGCGGCCATGGTGCTGACCCGCGCCTTCGACGAGCGGATGTACCGCGCCCAACGCCAGGGCAAGACCAGCTTCTACATGAAGTGCACCGGCGAGGAGGCGGTCGCCTGCGCCCAGGCCCTGGTGCTCGACCGGGAGGACATGAGCTTCCCCACCTATCGCCAGCAGGGGATGCTGATCGCGCGCGGCTATCCGCTCACGGAGATGATGAACCAGATCTACAGCAACGCGAAAGATCCGATCAAGGGCCGCCAGCTGCCCATCATGTACTCGTCGAAGGAGTACGGCTTCTTCACCATCAGCGGCAATCTTGGCACCCAATACCCGCAGGCTGTCGGCTGGGCCATGGCCAGCGCCTACAAGGGCGACGACAAGATCGCCATCACCTGGATCGGCGACGGCGCGACCGCCACCGGCGACTTCCACTCGGCGGTGACCTTCGCCAGCGTCTACCGGGCGCCGGTGATCCTGAACATCGTCAACAACCAGTGGGCCATCTCGAGCTTCCACGGCATCGCGGGCGGCCAGCGCACCACCTTCGCGGCGCGGGGCGTCGGCTACGGCCTGCCCGCGCTGCGGGTGGACGGCAACGACTTCCTGGCCGTCCACGCCGCCACCCAGTGGGCCGCCGACCGCGCGCGCGCGAACCTGGGCGCCACGGTGATCGAGATGTTCACCTACCGGGCGCAGCAGCACTCCACCTCCGACGACCCGGCGCGCTACCGCCCCGCCGACGAGGGCGCCGCCTGGCCCCTCGGCGACCCCATCGCGCGCCTGCGCCAGCACCTGACCGCCCTCGGCGAATGGGACGACGCGCGCCACGCCGCCCTGGAGGCCGACAGCGTCGAGCAGGTGAAGGCGGCCGCGCGCGAGAGCGAGGCGATCGGAACGCTCGGCCAGAGCCGCCCCTCCACCAAGGAGATGTTCACCGACGTGTTCGCCGAACCCGACTGGCGCCTGCGCGAGCAGCGCGGCGAGATGGGGGTCTGACGCCGTGCCGTCCATGAACATGATCCAGGCGCTCAACAGCGCCCTGGACGCCAAGATGGCCGCCGACCCCGACGTGCTCTCCTTCGGCGAGGACGTGGGATACTTCGGCGGCGTGTTCCGCGTGACGGAGAGCCTGCAGGGCAGGCACGGCCTCACCCGCAGCTTCGACGCGCCCATCAACGAGGGCGGCATCATGGCCACAGCCATCGGCATGGCGGTCTACGGCCTGAAGCCGGTCGTGGAGATGCAGTTCGCCGACTACATCTACCCGGCCTACGACCAGATCGTCAGCGAGGCGGCCAAGATCCGCTACCGCTCGGGCGGCATGTTCACCGTGCCGCTGGTGGTCCGCTCTCCCTATGGCGGCGGCATCTTCGGCGGGCAGACCCACAGCCAGAGCCCCGAGGCCCTGTTCACCCACGTGGCGGGGATCAAGACGGTGATCCCGTCCAACCCCTACGACGCCAAGGGCCTCTTGATCGCCGCCATCGACGATCCCGACCCGGTGGTGATCTTCGAGCCCAAGCGCATCTACAACGGGCCCTTCGACGGCTGGCACGACCGGCCGGTGAAGCCCTGGGCCGGACACGCCAAGGCCGAGGTGCCCGAGGGCCTCTACACCGTGCCCCTCGGCCAGGCGGAGATCGTGCGGGAGGGCGCGGAATGCACCGTGCTCGCCTACGGCACCATGGTGCACGTGGCCGTCGCCGCCGCCGAGCACGCGGGCGTGGACGCGGAGGTGATCGACCTGCGCAGCCTCGTGCCCGTGGACATCGACGCCATCGAGCGCAGCGTGAAGAAGACCGGCCGCTGCGTGATCGTGCACGAGGCCACGCGCACCAGCGGCTTCGGCGCGGAGCTGTCGGCGCTGGTGCAGGAGCGCTGCTTCCATCACCTGGAGGCGCCGGTCCTGCGCGTCACCGGCTGGGACACTCCCTACCCCCACGCGTTCGAGTGGAGCTACTTCCCCGGCCCAGAGCGCGTGGCCGAGGCGCTGAAGAAGACGATGGCGGAGGCCTGACGGCGATGGGACGCTTCGTCTTCAAGCTGCCCGACGTGGGCGAGGGCACCGCCGAGGCCGAGCTCGTCGCCTGGCACGTGGCCGTGGGCGACGCGGTGGCCGAGGACCAGCCCCTGGCCGACGTGATGACCGACAAGGCCACCGTGGAGCTCACCTCTCCCGTCGCCGGCGTGGTGCGCGAACTGCACGGCGAGCCCGGCGACATGCGCGCGGTGAAGAGCGAACTGGTGGTGCTGGAGACCGCCACCGCGGGCGCCGGCGACGGCGACGGCGGGCAGGGACTTGTCCCCGCTCCCGCGGGCGAGCGTAACATCGACGCCCGTGACACGCCACCGACCACGCCGATGACCGAGCGCCCCTCCGAGCCTGCACGCGTGCACGACAGTGCACCGTCGACCGGAACTGCACGACCTGCACGAGATGCACTGTCCATGAGCAGTGCAGACGGTGAGGCCTGCCCCGCCCCCAACACCGAGGGCATGATCCCCTGCGAGGCCGACGCCGAGCCCGCCGGAGCGGCCGGCGACTACGTCTTCCGCCTGCCCGACGTGGGCGAGGGCACCGCCGAGGCCGAGCTCGTCGCCTGGAAGGTGGCCGTGGGCGACGCGGTGGAGGAGGACCAGCCCCTCGCCGACGTGATGACCGACAAGGCCACCGTGGAGCTCACCGCCCCCGTGGCGGGCGTGGTCACCGCGCTGCACGGCGAGGTAGGCGCGATGGTGGCGGTCAAGTCGCCGCTGGTGGAACTGCACACGGGCCGGGGCGACGGCGCCCCTTCCACCGCATCTCAGCCCCCCTTCCACGCTCGTCCTGGCCCGCTTGGCGGCGCGGCCCGGGACAGGGCGGGTGACGCGGCGCCCGAAGCCCACAGCCGCGCCCCCGGCGGCGGCGGCTTCGCCCCTTCGCAGCCCGCCTTCGCCACCCGCGCGCCAGGCGCGAAGCCCCTCGCCTCGCCCGCCGTGCGCGCCCGCGCGCACGAACTGGGCGTCCAGCTGCAGTACGTGCCAGGCTCCGGCCCCGCCGGCCGCATCGGCCACGCCGACCTCGACGCCTATCTTCAGCGAGACCACGCCCCGGCTCCGCAGGCCGCCGCGACCGCGCCCTCCGGCCCCGCCAGGCGCGACGGCGTCGACGAGCTGAAGGTCATCGGCCTGCGCCGCCGGATCGCGGCCCAGATGCAGGAGTCCAAACGGCGCATCCCGCACTTCATGTACGCGGAGGAAGTGGACGTCACCGAGCTGGAGGATCTGCGCGCCCACCTGAACGCGACCAAGGGCAAGGAGCAGCCCAAGCTGACCCTGCTGCCGTTCCTGGTCGTCGCCCTGTGCAAGGTGCTGCCGGGCTACCCCAACATCAACGCGCGCTTCGACGACGAGGCGGGCGTGCTGCACCGCTCCAGGCCCGTGCACCTCGGCATGGCCACCCAGACTCCGAACGGCCTGATCGTGCCCGTCATCCGCCACGCCGAGGGCCTGGACGTGTGGGCGCTTGCGACGGAGATCGCGCGCCTGGCTCAGGCCACCCGCGACGGCGCGGCGAAGAAGGAGGAGCTCTCGGGCTCCACGATCACCCTGACCAGCCTCGGGCCGCTCGGCGGCGTGACGCACACCCCGGTGATCAACCACCCGGAGACGGCCATCGTCGGCCCCAACAAGATCATCGAGCGGCCCGTCGTGCGGAACGGCGCGATCGTCGTGCGCAAGATGATGAACATCAGCTCCAGCTTCGACCACCGCGTGGTCGACGGCTGGGACGCCGCCGAGATGATCCAGAAGCTCAAAGGCCTGCTGGAGCACCCGGCGACGCTGTTCATGCCGTGAGCCCCTCAGCGTTCGTGTTGTCTGTGCTGCCGCTGATCGGCGTGCTCGTCGGCGCTGGCTTGCAGTTCTTCTCTACAAGATTCTTGGAGACTGGAAAACAGCTCAGCAATCTACGTGCTACGGCCTACAGTGACTACTTTCGGGCAGCGTCTGTGATAGCAACTCGAGGCCGAACTCCAGAGGGGTTGGAAGCCCTTGGCGACGCGAAGAGCCGCGCATGCCTGTACGGTTCGGCCGGCGTTGTTGAAGCGCTTTCAGGTATGGAGAAGACCGGGGCCGATCTTAGAAAAGCGCAAGTACGGCAGAGCCTGATCCGTTTTGTATCCGAAGCGAGGAGGGAGATTGCGGGTAGCGCGGCCGCCATCAGCGAGGCGCAGCTCGCCATAATCCTGTTTGGACTAGAGAAGCCGTGACCCAAGATATCACCTGCAAAGTCCTCGTCGTCGGCGGCGGCCCCGGCGGCTACGTGGCGGCCATCCGCGCCGGCCAGCTGGGGCTCGACACCGTGCTGGTGGAGGGCGAGCGGCTGGGCGGCACCTGCCTGATCCGCGGCTGCATCCCGTCCAAGGCGCTGATCCACGTCGCCTCAGAGGTGGAGACCATGCGCCGCGCCGCCGAGGGCGCCGGACGCCACGGCGTGAAGCTGGGCGCACCGCCCACCGTCGACATGGGCGAGACCGTCGCGTGGAAGGAGACGGTGGTCGGCAAGCTCAATTCAGGCGTCACCAACCTCTTGCGCCGCGCCAAGGTGAAGGTGGTCAGCGGCTGGGGCGTGTTCGAGGACGCCAAGACCTGCCGGGTGGGCGACACCCTGATCCGGGCGGAGAGCGTCGTCCTGGCCAACGGCTCCCTGGCCGTGGAGCTGCCGCACATCCCGTTCGGAGGGGACGTGATCTCCTCCACCGAGGCCCTGTCCCTGCCCGAGCTGCCGCGCCGGCTGGTGGTGGTGGGGGCCGGCTACATCGGCCTGGAGCTGGGCGTCGCCTTCCGCAAGTTCGGCTGCGAGGTGACGGTGGTGGAGGCCCAAGGCCGCATCCTGCCGCTCTACGACGCCGACCTTACGGCCCCCGTGCGTCGCTGGCTGGAGAAGCACGGCGTCACGATGCACATGGGCGCCAAGGCTCAGGCGTTCGAAAACGGCGAGCTGGTGGTGCAGGACGCCGACGGCCGGACCCTGCGACTGCCCGCCGACAAGGTGCTCGTCACCGTGGGCCGCCGCCCGAACACGCAGGGCTGGGGCCTGGAGGCGACCGGCGCGGCCATGGACGGCCGCTTCGTGCGCGTGGACGACCGGTGCGCCACCAGCGTGCGCGGCGTCCACGCCATCGGCGACCTCGTGGGCGAGCCCATGCTGGCGCACAAGGCGAGCGCCCA